>JAHENN010000303.1 GCA_018609665.1 Haloarculaceae archaeon
AGGGCCTCCTCGACGGCCCAGCAGGCCAGCCCCGCCGACGCCCGGGCGGCCTCGAAGGTCTCCTCGACGGCGATCGTGTCGGCGTCCCAGGTGCCGCCGCCGTCGGCGCAGAACTCCTCGACGGCGGCGACGTACTCCGGGTCGTGGACCGTCTCCAGCGTCGCGACGTCCGCGAGCCGTCCCGACTCGTAGGCGACGCCGTGGCGCTTCGACAGCCCCCGGCGGATGGCCCGCAGCCGGTCGGCCGTCTCGGGGTGTCGGGCGCCGGTGTCGTGGTCGAGACAGGTCTCGCGGTAGCCGAACCTCATTCGAAGTACGGCTCGAGCTCGAAGTAGGTCTCGACGTCGTCGGCCTTGATCGTCCGGCGGTCGGCGTGCCGGGCGAGGATGGCCGCCGCCGCCGCCACGGTGTCGGCGTACGACTCCAGTTCGCCCGCCAGCGCGATGCGGGCGTCCATCGACACGCGGTAGCGGTCGTCGATGTCGAGCCGTGCGATCCGGTCGACGGGCGCCACCGGCAGCTCCAGCAGGTCCTTGTCGACGACGGGGGCGCCGAAGTCCTCCGCCATCAGCGTCTTCCGTCCGTCCGCCGTGGCGGCCTCGGCGGCCTCGGCCGCCAGCGACGCTCCCCGGTGCTGGATGCGGCGGGCGAGCTCCTCGGCGGCTCCGGCGCTGACGCGCAACTGGCCCGCGTTCCGGCGGATGACGCTGTCCACCGGGGCGAACGGGAGTTCGACGCTCATACACCACAACGGGTCCGAGCCGTTGTTAACTGTAACGCAGGGACGGCAGGCGGGCGCCGGTCACCGGAGCTCCTCGGCGACGAAGGTGTCGTCCTCGTGGCGGCCGCGGACGGTGACCTCCTGACCCAGGTGGACGTCGGCGTCGGTCTCGACCCGGAGCGTCTCCTCGCCGTCGTCGAGTATCACCGGGTCGCCGGGCTGGACGACCGTGCCGGTGAACGTCTCGCGGCCGCCGCCGGCGTCGTCCTCGTCTTTGTCCTCGTCGGCGTCGCCGGCGTCGCCAGCGTCGTCGGTCGCCGCCGTCGGGCCGCCGTCGTCGAACTCGTCGAGCCCGGCGGAGTCGCCGCCGCGGTCCGGCTCGGCGCCGTCGAGGACGACCACGGTCGACCGCCAGCCGGCCGACGCCTCGAGGTCGTCCTGCCAGCCGTCCTGTATCTCGACGTCGGCACAGAACACCTCGTCGCCGGGGCCGACGTCGAGGTCGGCCTTCGGCCCCCACAGCGCGACCCGGATGTCGCCGCTTTCGTCCTGCAGCCGGACGTTCCGCACCTGGCCCTCGCTGCCGTCGTCGCGGTCGAACGTCCGCTTGGGGTCGGCCGACCGGATGACGCCAGCGATGTCGGCCGTCTCCTCGAGCTCGAGGTCGGCGATGGGGGTCGCCTCGGGGTCGAACTCGACGGACTCCTCCAGCTCCTCGACGGCGCCGCGCTCGCCGACGTGCAGCTCGAGGTCGCCCTCCCGCTCGCGGACGTAGCCGTCGACGACCTCGACGCTCTGGCCGACCTCCAGTTCCGTCGCGCGGTCGGCCCGCTCGTCCCACAGGGTCACCCGGACGCGGCCGGTCTCGTCGCCGACCGTCAGGTTCGACACCCGGCCCTCGCTGCCGTCGTCGCGGTCGAAGGTCCGTATCTCGTCGGTGTCGAGGACGACGCCGCGGAGGTTCACGTCCGACTGCCCCAGCGACAGCGACTCGACGGTGCCGTCGCCGCCGATGTCGACGTCGACCTCGGCGTCCTGGTCGGGCTCGACACGGTCGGCGCTGACCTCGACGCCGTCGTAGCCGTCCTTCGGGCGGCCCTTCACCCGGAGCACCTGGCCGGCGTCGAGCTCGTCGGCCGCCGCGACGGCGTCGTCGTCCCACAGCGCCACCCGGATGCTGCCGGACTCGTCGGCCACCTCGAGGTTGAGGACGTGGCCGTCCTCGTCGTCGCCGTCCCGCTCGAAGGTCCGCAGCTCGCCGACGCTGGTCACCTTCCCGAGGAACTTCGCCTCCTCGAGCCCCGGCTCGACGTCGGCGATGGTCTCGACCTCCCCCCCGTCGAGGTCGTGGGCGATGAGCATCGCGGCGGTCTCCTCGTCCGCCAGCCCGCCCATCTGCTCGACCTTCTCCTCGACCGCCTCCCGGAACTCCTCCTCGGAGACGTCGGCGTCGAGCTCCGCATAGATATCCTCGATGGCACCCATAGCTACAGTTGGCATGGACGGCCTCCCGAAAAGGATTGTCGTTGTCGGTGTCCGTCGCAGTCGGGTCGGCTCGGCATGGGGCCGGTGGCCGCGGTCTCGTACAAAAGTCCCCGGCCGTCAGCGGCGCCGGACGTTCCACTCGCCGTCGTCGAACCTCGCGACGGCGTCGAACAGCGACGACAGCGTCGCGAGCGCCTGGTCCTCGTGGGCGTTGGGGTCGATGTGGTAGTGGGCCGTCGCGTCCGCGGCCCGGACGCGGTTGCCGATGGCGTGGAGGAACCGGAACGCACGCCGGGTGTCGACGTACTGCAGCAGCACGGTCACCGAGTCGAAGCTGACGACCGTCTCCGGGCAGCCGTGGCTCTCGAGGTACCGCCCCATCTTCAGGCCGACGCCGGTCAGATTCATCGGGTCGTCGACGCAGGCGACCGCTCCCGGCCTCATGCCGTCGTCGCCCGACGACCGGGTGGTCTCGCCGACACAGATGATACCGCACCGGTCCGGGGCCCCGCCGGCGAACCGGCGCAGTTCGTCGAGGTACTGGTCGGGGGGTCGCCGGTAGTCCACCGCCAGGAGGTCGACCGCCGACGTGTCGTCCGGGAACAGCGCGTCGTAGTACGACTCCCGGGCATCGTCCGACAGCGTCGGTGCGAGCACGAGCACGTTCGAGGCCCCGTCGAGCTTCCGCTCGCTCGGCCGCTCGATGGACCCCTCAACTGGTTCCCCCGCACCCATATTAAATCATTTATTGGCCGTCTGTATAATAAATTCTTGGGGTACCGCACGCCCGCTGAACCGTAACCCCTATACGTGGAACCGGGGTATGTTATAACCAGTCCGGATAGGGTAGTGGACTATCCTCTTGGCTTGCGGAGCCAGGGACCGGCGTTCAAATCGCCGTCCGGACGCTCCCTTCGGTCGCGCCCGGACGAGGTTCACGCTCGCTACCGCTCGCGTGAACCGCCGTCCGGACGTTTTCGTGACGCCACGCCGCGAGCGACGGCGACCGCCCGTGCCGACGAGCGGCGGCGGAGCCGCTCGCGGACCCCGAGACCGGCGCGCTCGCCGACGGAGGCGGCGACGCCGTTAGCGCGGGCAGCCCCGGCGAGTCGAACGCCCGCTTCGACCCGTTCCTCGAGTCGCCGCCGTCGGACGCACCGGACGAGAACGGGACCGACGCCCGGAGCGAGTAACCCGACGGCCGCCCGGCGCGCCCGTCGACTTTTCTGCGACCGACCGATACCGACCGTATGGACCACCTCCGGGCCGGCGCGGCGCTGTTCAACGCCGGCCACCACCTCGCGGCCCACGAGCCGTGGGAGGAGCGGTGGCTCGAGGCGCCGCGCGGCGCCCGTGACGACCGACTCCAGGGGCTCATCCAGGCGACGGCGGCGATTCACAAGGCCCGGACCGGCGACTGGACCGGTGCGGTCGGGCTGGCCGACGGCGCCGTCGGCTACCTCGGCGGCGACCACGACCCGCTCCGGCGGTGGCTCCGCCGACTCGCCGCGGACCCGGAGCTGGCCGAACGGGAGCGGCCGCCGCCGCTGTCGATCGACGGCGCGGTCGTCACCGTCGACGACCTGCGGTTCCCGGCGGCGGCCGTCGCCGCCGAGGCGCTGGCGGAGACCCGCGGCGACGACGTCGCCGAGCGGGCCGTCGACTACGCCCGGAGCGACGTCGCCGACGGCGACGAGACCAGCCCGTTCGTGCGGCTGACGCTGTCGTACGTCCGGGACGGCTCCCCGGCCGTTCGGCAGCGACTCGCCGACCACGTCCGGCGCCGGCGGGCCCGCGACGCCGACGTCGAGGGGCTGTTCGACCCCGACTGAGCCGGCCGGCCTCCTGCGCGTCGCGGGTTGCGGCTACAAGGAGGCACGCACCGACACTTAAGCGGCTGGGCGGCCTCCGCACGACATGGCCACGCTCGACCGAGTCCTGGAGAAGTACGCGACGAGCCAGGAGCTGATGGACCAGATCAGGTACACGGCCGAGTCGCTGAGCCTGGGGTTCGACCAGTGGAACGAGCAGTACGTCAGCGGGCCGAGCCTCTACGTGCTGATCGTCGCGGAGGTGAACTTCGGCGCCTACACCGACTCGCTGGGGGAGAACGTCTGGCCCGTCGACCGCTGTCGGGTCGCCACCGAGTCACCCGAGGCGTTCACGAAGGTCGCCCGCGACGTGGCGTTCAGCCGGGACGGCGCCGTCGTCATCACCGGCGACGGGACCATCCAGGAGCAGATGGTCCGGGTCCGCAGCCCCTCCTCCGAGGAGGTCGGCGACATCGATGACCTGCAGTACGCCGACTGGATGGGGACCAAACACATGAGCGCCCTGGAGACGTCGCTCCGGGACGACGTCCTCTGGGCGATCACCCTCAGCGAGGAGGACGGCCGCGTCACGACGTTCCTCGACGGTACCTACCAGGACTACCCGCGCGGGGAGATCGGCGGCCGGTGGCGGCCCGAGGGGTAGCCGCGGCCGGGGCGGTCGGTCGGCCTCGCCGTCGGTAGGTCCGTCTTCGGATGTGTAGTCGGCGGAGTTGTCCTGTGGCTCGTAGCTGAGCACCTCGCGGGCGTCTCAGGTGAGTAGAATTTCCGACCGTTGTTAGAGAGGAGGACGATATATTCGCCGGGGGGCCCTGCTGTACGACTGGTTCGGAGATAGGGATGAATCACTCGCTCTGGTGACAACCGCTCTCGTGGGACACTCACGCGGCCCTCTCTGGTCGCTCATGGTCAGGACATTTTTGAACGGTAGACTCCGATACGGTCGCTTACGGCCGAATCCACGACGGATATCCGAATAATTACACTTTTTGCCGCTCGATTAGAGTGCGGCTGTCGATACGAACAGATTAGAGTTAGTAGTGTTTATACCAAATATGTTGAACTTGTCATCGTCTTCGCGTGCCGTTTCGCCTATTATTGGAAATATTCTGATGGTTGCAGTGGTGGTCATACTGGCCGCGACAAGTTCGGCGTTTGCGTTCGGATTTACCGACGACATCAGTCGACCCGGCCCTGTCGTTGGCCAATCAAGCGGCGAACTTGTCAAAGACGAGTCCGGGTCGGACGACCAGATCGTTCGGATTACGCACGTTGCCGGGGACACGCTGACCGTTTCAAACCTCGATATTGCCGTTGACGCCCGGGACGCTTGTGGGAAGCAATCTCGAATCGTGAACCTTCCAACAAACGCTATCGGTTATAGCTCGACGGACTACACTGGTGATGATATTTTCGACCTCAAAAGTCCAAGCGGTGGGCAACTTGACACGAGTGCCGACGGTTCTTGGACCGCTGGCGAAGCCGCTACGTTTCGACTTGCAAATGGAAAGTGCCAACTGGATAGTGGAGATGAAATAACGGTTCGTGTCGTCCACACGCCGACGAACTCGGTCGTAATCGAGCAAACACTGACCGCGACGTAGGCGGCCACGGATTCGGTCTTCGCTATCTGGTTTGACTTTCTCCGCTCCGTGAGAGAAGATACAAGTCAAAAGCGTCCCACCATGCAGGCATGGCCAAGAAGAATGTCGGTGGTCGTGACCGGCTCGCTCGCGCACTGCTCGCCGCTGTTCTGAGTGTCGTCGCAATCAGTACGCTCAGGTCGGGGAAACAGAAGACTGGCCTGCTGGCTCTCGTTGGGGCACTCGGATTCGGATTCAACGCAACGACCGGGTTCTGTGGCATGAACGAGGCGCTCGACATCGACACCACGACCGACGAGTAGACGGCGACAGGGCTAATCAGACGTATGCTGATTCCCTGATGAGATAGTGTATGAATTGTCGTCGGCTACCGACCCGCTCGTAGCCTTACGGATGATTCTGCGCGGGCGGACCATGTCTCTCGCTTGGGCGGCGACCGCATCCACGATGTCGCTTGGGCGGCGACCGCATCTACGATGCACTCATACCGCTCTCTCGGGTCGTTGGCGTCACTCGTTGGTCGCATCGTTCGAAAATAGACGCCAATCGCTCAATACTACAAAACCCGTCCACACTCAGGAGCGGAATAAATAGGGCGAAGATGGTATGATGGTTGGAACAACCCACGGCGAAGGCCTGATTACACGCCGTGTAGCATCAAAAAATGCTCCTCCAAGGAATGATATCTTGAGGGCAAAGACACGGCGAAGTTACCGGTTATACTTCATCAGATAACCCGTCGCTGTCCTTCGACTCGCCCTCGAAGGTGTAGTCGGCGGAGTTGTCCTGCGGCTCGTAGCCGAGCACCTCGCGGGCCCGCTCCAGCGAGTAGAACTTCCGGTCGTTGTCGGAGATGCCGTAGACGGTCTCGAAGTCGTAGTCCGCCTGTAGGGCGCGGTCGTGGACGTGGGCGCAGTCGCGGTAGGAGAGCCACATCGCCTGGCCGCGCTCGTACTCCTCGGGCGGGTGGTTCCGGGTCAGGTTGCCGATTCGGATGTTGCAGACGTCGATGCCGTACTCGTCGTGGTAGTAGCGGCCGATGAGCTCGCCGGTGGCCTTCGAGATCCCGTAGTGGTTGCCCGGCCGCGGGCGTTCGGTGCCGTCCAGCCGGAAGTCGTCGTCGGTCCGGTAGAGGTCGGGCGCCCGATCGGTCTCGAAGTGGCCGACGGCGTGGTTCGAGGAGGCGAAGACGAACCGGTCGACGCCGGCCTCGACGGCGGCCTCGTACAGCACCTTCGTCCCGTGGATGTTGGTCTCCAGCACCGAGTCCCACGGAGCGTCCCGGCGGGGGTCGCCGGCGAGGTGGACGACGGCGCCGACGCCCTCGCAGGCCTCGGCGGCCGTCTCCTCGTCGGTGACGTCGCCGACCAGATACGGGTGATCCGGGTCGAACGGCGGCGGGTTGTGGAACAGATAGCGCCAGTCGTACTCGTCGGCGAGTCCCTCCCGTATCGCCGTTCCGACGGCGCCCTTCGCCCCCGTGAGCAACACGGTGTCGTCCATTTGCACGGACGAAGGTGACAGCCGAGTATGAAACGTCCGGTTCGTTCCGCCGCCCGTCGAGCCGAGGGCTTACGACGCCGGCGGCCGACGGGCCAGTATGGGACGAGCGAGCGGGGACGAGGAGCCGCCGGACGGGCTGGTCACCGTCAGGGGCGCCGTCTTCGGCGTCGCGCTGCTGTGGCTGGCCGCCATGGCGGCCTTCGGGGCACTGCAGGCATCGGTGTACGCCGCCAGAACCGCGCCGATCTACGCCGCCGTCGCGGCCGGCGCCGCCCTCCTGTCGGCCGCGGCCGGCTACGGCTCGATGCGGTCGTTCGGCCTCACGTAGCCGACGCGTCGTCGTCGCCGTCACCGTCGTCGCCGATGCGGACCGTCAGCACCGGCACGTCGGCCGTCCGGACGACCCGCTCGGTGACGCTACCGAGCAGATACCGGTCCAGGCCGCTCCGGCCGTGGGTGCCCATCACGACGACGTCGGCGTCGGCCTCGTCGGCGTACTCGACGATCTCGACGTGCGGGACGCCCTCCCGGACGGTCGTCTCGACGGACAGTCCGGCCCCCTCGGCCCGGTCGCGGATGCCCGCGAGGACGTCCTCGCCGACGGACCGGAGCTGCTCCTCGACGGACTCCTCGACCATCTCCGGGGCGTGCGGCACCTCCTCGACGACGAAGAGGAGGTGCAGCTCCGCGCCCGTCTCGCGGGCGAGACCGACCGCCTGGTCGACCGCCCGTCCGCCCGTATCGCCCGCGTCGGTCGGCAGCAGGACCCGGTCGTACATGCTCGTCGGCACGTTCCGCCCGTACAAACGTCTAGCGGCGGCGCCGACGACGTGGGCGCCCTCGTCAGGTACATAGGCGTCGCGGCCGTACTACATGACATGGCAAAGGCGACGTTCGGCGGCGGCTGCTTCTGGTGCATCGAGGCGGCGTTCAAGGAACTCGACGGCGTCGAGGCCGCGGTCTCGGGCTACGCCGGCGGCGAAACCGACGACCCCACCTACCGCGAGGTCTGCAGCGGGACCACCGGCCACGCCGAGGTGGTCCAGGTGGAGTACGACCCGGCGGTCATCGGCTACGACGAGCTGCTGGAGGTGTTCTTCGCCGTCCACGACCCCACGCAGCTCAACCGCCAGGGCCCCGACGTCGGCTCGCAGTACCGCTCGATCGTCTGCTACCACGACGAGGACCAGCGCGACCTCGCGGAGTCGTACATCGAGGCCCTCGGGGAGGCCGGCGACCACGACGACCCCGTCGTCACCGAGGTCGAGCCGCTGGAGCGGTTCTACCGCGCCGAGGAGAAACATCAAGACTACTTCGAAAAGAACCCCAGCGATGCCTACTGCCGGATGCACGCTCAACCGAAGGTCGAGAAGGTGCGGGAGCGGTTCCGCGAGAAGGTCGAGGCCTGAGGCGGAGCGAGGCGAAAGCCGCATGAGAGGGGGTCACCCGTCGGTATCGGCCGTGCCGACCGACGGGGTACGGCGGTCCCGGAGGAACAGCGCGAGGCTCCCGTAGCCGACCACCGGGACCGAGAGGACGAACAGCGCCATCGGGAACGGCCGCGGGAGGGACGTCGCCGTCGCGACCCACTCGAAGAAGCGGTAGCTTTCGACGATCAGTCCGATGATACCGAGGATCATCAGCTTCGCGTCGCTGAACAGCACTCTGGCCAGCAGCAGTCCGCCGGCATAGTAGCACAGGCGGGTCAGCCCGGACGGTCCGGCCGCCTGTTCGACTCCGTACCCGAGCCCGACCGCGAGACACGCCGCCAGCCCGTTCACGCCGCCGACCCACACCGCTACGCCGGCCAGCGCGACGGCGATCAGCGGGCCGAGCGCCGACTCGGGGACCGGAATCCGCGCGTCGGCACTTGGGCCAGCGACGGCGAAACACGCTACCGCCGTCGCGCCGCCGAGCCGCCGCAGGCCGGGGGTCACGGTCGACCGTTCATTCGCCATGTAATATAAGCCCCCGGCTGGCGGCGTCCGGCGGCGACCACACGCTCGAGAGGTTCAGCCTGCGG
>JAHENN010000304.1 GCA_018609665.1 Haloarculaceae archaeon
AACCGCTCGTCCCAGGTGGTCATGCCGGCGGTAGGGCGGGCCGGCAGGAAAGCCCCGCGGTCAGTCGTCGACGGGCGTCTCGGCGTCGTCGAGGCCGGCGCCGGCCGGGGCGACACCGGAGTCGGTGAGGTCGGCCCCGCGCCACCGACCCCGGGCGTACCAGAGGTAGCCGACCGCGGCGCCGGCGACGTTCGAGACGGTGAAGGCCAGCCAGATACCCTCGTAGCCGAGCGGGCCGGAGGCGACCCACGCGAACGGCACCCGGATGGCCCCGAGGACGGCAATGGAGATGGCCGCGGCCGTCAGCGTGCGGCCGGCGCCCCGGAAGCCGCCCTTGCAGGCGTGGAAGACGCCGGTGAACCCGAACGTGGGGGCGACGTACCGGAGGAACAGCCGCCCGACCTCGACCACCTCGGGGTCGTCGGAGAAGACCGCGACGATGTCGCCCGCCAGCAGCCAGACGGCGACGCCGACGGCCGCAAGGATGCCGAACATCGCCTTGCCCGCGAACGTCGTCGTCGTGGCGGCGCGGTCCTCCTCGCCGGCGCCGATGTTCTGGCCGGCCATCGTCTCGACCCCCCGGCCGACCGCGATGGCCGGCAGGAAGATGACCGAGAACATCCGGACGCCGACGCCGTAGGCCGCGACGACGACCGTCGGGAACGCCCCGACGATGAGCAGCATCAGGTTGACCGCGATAGCGTTGCCGGTGCCCTCCACGGAGGCCGGCACGCCGACCCGCAGCAGCTTCCGCAGGAACCCCAGGTCGGGCCGCATCTGCGCGAGGTGAATCTCGATTCCGCGGGCGCCGCTGAACATGACACCCAGGCCGATGACGGTCGCCAGCGCCCGCGAGAACACCGTCGCGTAGGCGGCGCCGACGACGCCCAGCTCGGGGAACGGCCCCCACCCGAAGATGAGGAACGGGTCCAAAACGAGGTTGACGACGACCGTCACCAGCATCACCAGCATCGGCGTGATGGTGTCGCCGTAGCCCCGCATCAGCGACATGAACACGAAGAAGGCGAAGAGGAACACCATCCCCAGCGAGACGATCTCGAGGTATGCGGTCGCGCCGTCCAGCACGTCGCCGGAGGCGCCCAGGAACGCGAGGATGTCGCCGACCGCGAGGTAGCCGAACGCCCCCAGGAGCAGCGAGCCGACGACCGCGAAGGTGACCGTCTGGGAGGCGGCGAACTCCGCGCGGGCCTCGTCGCCGGCCCCGACGTTCTGGGCGACGAGGATGCTGCCCGCGATGGCGACGCCCAGCCCCAGCGAGATGATAAAGAAGACGACCGGGAACGCGAAGCTGATGGCCGCCAGCGCCTCCGTGCTGTAGCGCCCCAGCCAGATGGTGTCGACCAGGTTGTACGCCGTCTGAAGCAGGTTCGTGACGACAATCGGCAGCGAGAGGTAGAACAGCGGCTTCGCGATGTCGCCCTCGGTGAGGTCGAACTCCTCGCGGCGCTTGAAGACGGCGCCGGCCCGCTCGCGCAGTGCCGCCGCCGCTCGCCGGAGCGCCGACCGGCTCATGGACGCGTCACCGGCGTGGAGGGCGGCCCGCCGCGTCCGGGGACCGACGTGGCGGCGGCTGGGGAGCTCATCACACCATACGTAGTCGCTCACCCGGTCAAAAGGGTTGTGTGGCCGTGGTAGCGTCCCGCGTGGCCGCCGTCGGTCGTGCGGGACGGTACGGGTTCGCACACGGCTTATTCGTCTTCGCCCCCGAACACGACCAATGAACGACCCCGGCGACGCCCTCTCGCCCGCCGAGCGCGAGCGGTTCGAGACGCTCCGGTCGGCGGCGTCGCTCGAGGAACTCCGCGGCGTCACCGACGCCGACACCGAACACGACGCCTACCTGGCCGCCAAGCGGGAGTGGCGCGCGCTCGCGGAGCGGGCGCTGCCGCCGGCCGAGACGGACGGACTCCCCGGCGGCGCGGTGACGGTCGACGGCACCCGGTTCGTCGTCCACGGCGTGACCCACGCCGACACCGACGCCGAGCGGGCGCACCTCCAGGAGCACGTCGCGGCGTTCCTGGCGGACGGCGCCGCCGTCTACTGCGAGCAGGGGATCCGGTCGATGTACTTCTCGGACGTGCCCGGCGCCTGCGAGATGGACGACTACCGGTGGGCGCTGCGGCGGTGCCGCGAACGCGGCGACGCGGACCTGCCGGCGTTCGACGGGCCGCTGGAGGACCTCGCGTCGGTCGCCGGCCGGTTCCGCGAGACGGCCTACTCGCTGGTCCACGCCGGGAGCGACCTCTACGGCGAGGCCTTCGCGTCGGCGCTGGGGGACGTGGCGACGGCCTTCCTCACGAGCCACGAGGACGTCGGCCGGGCGCGGGAGTTCGAGGCCTTCGTCCGCTCGCGGCGGGCCGCCGAGGACCCCTCGCGGCTCGGCGAGCTCCAGCGGTACTACCGGACTGCCTTCCTCTCCCAGCCGGTGGAGCGGGAGTGGCTTCGCCGGCACGACCCGGAGCTCGAGGTCGTCTCCCACGGCCGCAGCGAGCGGATGGCCGACTACGCGGTCTTCCACGCCGGCGCCGACGCGGGCGCCGTGCGCCTCGTCGTTGGGGCAGCACACCAGCCCGGCGTCGTCGAGCACCTCGAACGGCACCGCGACGGGGACCGCCGTCTCGAGGGGTTCGAACTGGTCGGCTGACTCACCCGCGCCACGCATCGAGCCGCCGCGACAGCGCCGACCGGAACTCCTCGAGGTCGACGGTCGTCTCGGGGTGCAGCAGCCGGCCGTGGTGTCGCCGGAGGGCCGCCTCGAAGACCCGCTCGAAGTCGTTGCCGTCGGCGACCCGCGCCAGCAGGTCGTCGGTCACGAGCCGCCCGGCCAGCGTCGCCGCGTCGGCCTCGAACGGCCCGGGGTCGTAGTCGAGGTCGAGGTCCGGGTTGGGGAGTTTCGCCCGGTCGCCCGTCTTGTTCCGGACGACGAGGCCGGCCGCGGGGCCGTCGTACAGCGCCGACTCGGGGATCGCGGCCGGAACGGCGTCGAAGTCGCTCGCCCGGACCTCCTGGTCGACGACGGGGAGCGTCGCCAGCCCCAGCCGGTCGTAGACCCGCTCGACGGCGTCCGGCGACAGCGGCGTCCCCGCCTCCAGAACGGCCAGCCCCAGCGCCGGCGGCGTCTCCGCGAGGTCGTAGGGGACGGCCCGGCGGTGTGTGGCCTCGGCGACGAACGTGACCGACTCGACGTCGTCGACGGCGGCCCGCAGCGCCCCGCGGTCGAGCGTCTCCCGGACGTGCCGGACTGCGTGGCGGTACCGCGGCGGGACCGTCTCGAAGACGCGCCGGTCGTCGCCGAACTCCACGACGCCGGACGCCCGGAGCCGGAACCGGAGCCGGCCGCCGTCGACCAGCTCCTGCACCCAGAGGTGACCCGACCCGACCCCCGCGTCGTCGACGTGCGGCAGACGGTACGACTGCACGGTCGTCCCTCGGCGGCCGGCCACTTGAGGGTTCAGCCGCCACAAGCTATAATTGGGCGTCCGCCAAGGGCCAGCCCATGAGCGACAGGGGCCGCGACCGGCTGGTCGAGGTGTTCACCGAGGGGATGGCCGGCGTGACGCCCGACGTCCCGCCGTCGTACGAGGAGCTGGAGGCGGCGGCGCTGTCGGCCATGGACGAGCGGGCGTACGACTACGTCGCCGGCGGGGCGGGCGGCGAGCGGACCGTCGCCGGCAACCGGGACGCCTTCGCCGAGTGGCGGCTCTGGCCGCGCGTCCTCCGGGACGTCGCCGAGCGGGACCTCTCCGTGGAGCTGCTCGGGACCGAGCTGTCGGTGCCGGTGCTGCTGGCGCCGGTCGGCGTCCAGTCGGTCGTCCACGAGGCCGGCGAGCTCGGTACCGCCCGGGCCGCCGCCGCCCAGGACGTCCCGATGGTGGTCTCCTCGGCGGCCTCCCACACCCTCGAGGACGTCGCCGCGGAGCTGGGGTCGACGCCCGCCTGGTTCCAGCTGTACTCCGCCTCGGACGAGGCGGTCACCCGGAGCTTCCTCGAGCGGGCCGAGCGGGCCGGCTACGACGCGCTCGTCGTCACGGTCGACAACGACATCCTCGGCTGGCGCGAGCGGGACGTCGCCGGCGGCTACCTCCCGTTTCTCGACGGGGAGGGCGTCGCCAACTACTTCGCCGACGAGGCGTTCCGCGACCGGCTCGAGGAGCCGCCCGAGACGGCCGAACTGGCCGCTATCCGGGAGTTCATCGACGTCTTCGGCGACCCCTCGATGACGTTCGACGACCTCGAGCGGCTGTGTGCCGCGACCGGGTTGCCGGTCGTCGTCAAGGGGATCGTCCACCCGGACGACGCCCGCGAGGCCGTCGACCGGGGCGCCGACGGGGTCGTCGTCTCCACCCACGGCGGCCGGCAGGTCGACAACGCCGTCCCGGCGCTGTCGGCGCTGCCCCGCGTGGTCGGGGCGCTGCCCGACGACGTCCCCGTCGTCTTCGACTCCGGCGTCCGCGGCGGGGCGGACGCGCTGGTGGCGCTGGCGCTCGGCGCCGACGCCGTCGGCCTCGGCCGGCCGTACGTCTACGGGCTGGCGGTCGACGGCGCCGACGGCGTCGAGGCGGTCCTGAAGAACGTCCTCGCGGAACTGGACCTGACGCTGGCGCTCACCGGCTACGACGACGTCGCGGCGGTCGGCCGCGAGGCGGTCGTCCGCGCCGACGAGATGTAGGCGACGACCGCCGTCGTCGACCTCCGCGGAGCCGACCACTCCACGACGGGTCCGTACACCGACGCACGGAAATCGGCGTGTGAAGCGCTCACGAGCCGGCACAACGGTTAATACGGCCCCGGACACTACTCGGAGCCGAACGGAGGCACCCGAGATGACCGCCACCCTCGCCCCGACGTATCCGGCCGCCGCCGAGCGGCGCGTCGCGGGTGCGAGCGGGTGGTCGTCCGTCTCCATCGCGCTCGCGATTCGCGCCGCGTGACCGGTTCCGGGTCGGCGGCGCGACGGTCCTCCCGGTGGGGGACCCGCGGGCGCGCCCCGTTTTCCTGCGCCGTCGACACCCGAGAGCCGACAGCCGTCCGGTCGTCCGGCCGCCCGGACGCCGGACGATAGCGCGCGACGCCGAGTGACGACTCCCCCCGACAGCCGCCGGTATCGCCACGCGATGCGGGTTCGACTCCCGCCGGGGGGCGTATGCTCGATCCAGTCCACAGGCTGACCGTCTCGGTCCGAGTGCCCCGCGGTGCCGCCGGCGACGTGGCCGGCGGCGTCCGCGACGTCGTCGGCGACGTCGCGGGCGTTCAGGAGGTCGAGGTCCACGACCTCGAACGCGTCCGCCCGGACGCCCTGGACCTCTACGTCGACGCCCGGGTCGCCGTCGCCTTCGGCGCCGACGTCGACGACCCGGCCGCGCGCCTCCGGGCGGGCTTCGGCGTCCTCGAGGCCGCGGTCGACTAGCAGTCGGCGCCGTCGCCCCGCTACCGGCGCCGCGCGACGGCTCCGGCCAGCAGCAGCGCGGCGAGGGCGACCACCCCGCCGACGCCGCCGGTGCCGGCGCTCTCCGCGACGACCGCCACCGTCGCCGTCGCCGCGGCTCCGAACTCGTCCGTCGCGGTGGCCTCGACGACGCTCTCGCCGGCGTCGAACCGGACGGCGACCGTCTCGCCGGTCGCCGTCGTCCTGTTCGGGAGCCGCCAGGAGACGGTCGTCTCGCCGTAGTCGTCGTCGACGACGTCGGGGTCTTCGAGGCCGTCGTCGTGTTCGTCGGCAACGACCGTCCCGCCCCCGGCCGCGGCGGCGACCGTCGCGAGAACGAGTCCGGCGGCGGCGACGCGGCGACCGCGGCCCCGTGGCATATCGTCTCCCAGACCCGGCCCGAACAAGAGCCCTACGGGGGTCGCTCGCGGCGGGTCGACTCGGCAAGAACCCGGTAGTGCAAAGCATTTATATGTGGAGTAGGCAGACTACATAAGTATAATGCCAGGGCCCACCCGCCAGCGAGAGCGCACCAGCGAGGACGAAGCCGAAAGCGAGGAGCAGACGGGCTGTCCGGAGTGCGAGTCGGACTCGCTGGTCAGAAGCGGCGACGGGGGCGAACTCGTCTGCGAGGACTGCGGGCTCGTCGTCGAGGAAGAACACATCGACCGCGGGCCGGAGTGGCGGGCGTTCAACCACTCCGAGCGGCAGTCGAAGTCCCGGGTGGGGGCGCCGACCACCCAGACGATGCACGACAAGGGGCTGACGACGCAGATCGACTGGAAGGACAAGGACGCCTACGGCCGCTCGATCTCCTCGGAAAAACGCTCGCAGATGCACCGCCTCCGGAAGTGGCAGGAACGCATCCGCACCAAGGACGCCGGCGAACGAAATCTTCAGTTCGCCCTCAGCGAGATCGACCGGATGTCCTCGGCGCTGGGCGTCCCGCGGTCCGTACGCGAGGTGGCGT
>JAHENN010000305.1 GCA_018609665.1 Haloarculaceae archaeon
CGTCGATCTCGCCGAGCCGGAGCGACCGGACGAGTTCGTGGCGCTCCAGGGTGTCGGTTTCGTCGTGCATGTAGGCGACGTCGACTCCGGCCTCCGAGAGGTACTCCGTGAGGTCCTCGGCCATCCGCTTGGTCAGCGTCGTCACGAGCACGCGCTCGTCGTCGCCGCTGGCCTCGACGCGGTCGAGCAGGTCCTCGACCTGACCCTCGGCGCCCGCGATCTCGATTTCGGGGTCGACCAGGTACGTCGGCCGGACGATCTGCTCGATGATCTGCTCGGACTGTTCCCGCTCGTAGTCGCCCGGCGTCGCCGAGACGTACAGCGTCCGGCCGGTCTTCTCCTCGAACTCCTCGAACGTCAGCGGCCGGTTGTCGTAGGCCGTCGGCAGCCGGAAGCCGTTCTCCACGAGCGACTCCTTCCGGGAGCGGTCGCCCTCGTACTGGCCCCGGATCTGCGGGAGGCTCTGGTGGGACTCGTCGACCACCGTCAGGAACTCCTCGGGGAAGTAATCCAGGAGCGTGTACGGCGGCTCCCCGCTGTCGCGGTCGGACATGTGCATCGAGTAGTTCTCGATACCCGAACAGTAGCCCGTCTCCCGGAGCATCTCGACGTCGTAGGTGGTCCGCTCCTCGATGCGCTGGGCGGCGACCATGTCGCCCTGCCGCTCGAAGTAGCTCACGCGGCGGTTCTTCAGCTCCTCGATCTCCTCGATGGCCTCCTCGAGCCGCTGTTCGGGAATGGAGTAGTGCTCGGCGGGGTGGACCAGCGCCGCCGGCTCCTCGGAGACGGTCTCGCCCTTCAGCACGTCCACCTTCATGATGCGGTCGATCTCGTCGCCCCAGAACTCCACCCGGAGGGCGTGGCGTCCGTACATCGGGAACACCTCGACGGTGTCGCCGCGGACCCGGAAGGTGCCCTGCTGGAAGTCGACGTCGTTGCGCTCGTAGTTGAGGTCGACGAGCCGCTCGAGCAGCCCCTCCCGGCCGACCGCCTGCCCGCGCTCCAGCCGCAGCGCCATCTCCTCGTAGTTGCCCGGGTCGCCCAGCCCGTAGATGGCCGACACCGACGCGACGACGATGACGTCGTCCCGCGTCAACAGCGACCGCGTCGCCGAGTGTCGCAGCCGGTCGATCTCCTCGTTGATCGACAGGTCCTTGTCGATGTAGGTGTCCGTCTGCTCGACGTATGCCTCCGGCTGGTAGTAGTCGTAGTATGAGACGAAGTACTCGACGGCGTTGTTCGGGAACAGCTCCCGGAACTCCTCGTACAGCTGCGCCGCCAGCGTCTTGTTGTGCGCCAGCACCAGCGTCGGCTGCTGGAGCTCCTCGAGCACCCAGGAGACGGTGTTGGTCTTGCCCGAGCCGGTGACGCCGAGCAGCGTCTGCTTGTCGGCGCCGGCCTCGAACCCCTCGACCAGCTTCTCGATGGCCTCGGGCTGGTCGCCGGCCGGGTCGAAGGGGGCGTCGACCTCCAGCGGCTGGTCGAGGTCGGGGCGGTCCGGCTGTAGCGGCCCGGTGTCGCTCATGTTCGCAGGTGGGGGCGGGCGCACTTGAGCCGCACGCCCGCCGCCGCCGCGTCGCCCTTATACCGGTCCGCCCCGACCTCCCGGGCATGTCGAACTCCAACGCCAAGGGCGACCGCCGCGAGCGGGAGCTCGTCAACGAACTCGACGAGGCCGGCTTCGCGGTGATGCGGGCGCCCGCCTCCGGCAGCGCCACCGAGCGGGAGCTGCCGGACGTGCTGGCCGGCGACGGCGAGACTTTCTACGCCGTCGAGGCCAAATCGTCGGCCGGCGACCCCATCTACCTCACCGGCGAGGAGATCGAGGCGCTGGTGTACTTCGCCCGGAACTTCGGCGCCAAGCCCCGCGTGGCCGTCCGGTTCGACCGCGAGGACTGGTACTTCTTCCACCCCGGCGACCTCTACACCACCGACGGGGGCAACTACCGCGTCAAGAAGGAGACGGCGCTGGCCGACGGCGAGGACTTCGCGGAGTTCGTCGGCGACTCCCGGAAGGTGACCCTCGACGAGATCGCCGTCGACGACGGCCCCGACCGGGAGGTGCTCGAGGCGCTGGCACGCGGCGACCTCGCCGTCGAGGAGGCCGCCGAGATGCTGTGACCGTCGCTGTCGTGAGGGCCGCGACCCCGTCCCCGATTCGGCGTAGCTCTTGCCTGCCTCGACATTGACACCTCGAAAGCCCTCGCGGCGCTCGACCCTCCGGGACTCGCTGCGCTCCTCGGCCTTCGGCCTGCGGTGCTTGCGTCGTCCGGGAGGGGCCGAGCGCCGCTCGGCGTTTCAGTCCGCCAGGGACGGCTGGCTGGGACCCCGGCTCCCTGGCGGACTGAAAGGGCGAGGCCGGCTCCGGGAAGCACGGCGACGCAAGCCGCGAGGGACCGCCGGTCCCTCGGCCCGCTCGCGCGGCACCGCCGCGCGAGGACACCGCAGCGAAGCGAGGAGCGCAGCGAGCCGCGCGACCGGAGCCGGCCGAGGGCTTTCGAGGTGTCGTGGTTCGTTGCAGAATGATTCGATGCGAACCACTCACGGTATGCGCAGGTCCATCTGGCGGATGTTCTCCCCTTCCAGACGAGGCGCGCGTCGAACGTCTGCACCCCTCAGACGGCCGGACCCTCCGCCGGAATCACAAGCCGTGACAGCGGGAAGGCGTAGCGCCGGCGGTCGTCGAGGTCGGCGTCGGGGGCGCCGTCGAACGGGTAGACGACCTCGACGACGGGGTCGTCGTCGGGGTAGCCGTCGTTGGCCGGGTAGTCGGCGACCGTGCAGTCGGCCGCCGGGACGGCCCGCTCGGCGGCGGTCTCGTCGGTCAGGCGGTAGACGACGACGCTGTCGCCCGTCTCGCGGTCCGTCGCGCGGTCGCCGCGCTCGACCCAGCAGTCGCCGCAGACCGCCGGACCGTCCTCGGGGACGAACGCCTCGCGGCGACAGCCGGCACAGCGGCCGCGGCGCTGGCCCGGCGGTGGGACGCGGCCCTCGGTCACCTCGACGGCGACCCGCCGGAGGTGTTTGCAGCGCTCGCCGCGGAACCTGCGGTCCGGGCAGTCGCAGTCGCCGTCGGGCAGCGCGACCGTGTACGTCGCGCCGGAGGCGCCGTCGACGGCGTAGCAGCCGCCGCCGAGCGGGCGGACGGCCATCGGTTCGGTCCAGGCGCGGGCCGACCGGGCCTCGAGCCGGGCGGTGTCGGGCGCCAGCGGGCGCCGGCGCGGAGCGGCGGAGTCCGATGACGCGGCTGTGTGTTCGGGGTGCGTCATTCCAGTCGAAACGTAGGGGGTCGAGACGTATCAGTCTCTCGGCCGAATCCGGCTCGAACGCCGCCCAGCCGCCGCCGAACCCCCGTTTCGACTCCGCTCCCTCGGCCGCGAATCCGCGCGGCCGCGCGTCCGCGCCACCGCCGCGGTGTCGACGCCGACCGCCCGCCCGCCCTCGCCGGACGGCGGCTTCGAAGCCCTTTTGCCGGCTACCGTCGCACGGTGGAGCATGGACCGTGACGCCGTCGTCGAGGCCGTCGTCGCGTTCGTCGGCGTCGGAACGCTCGCAGCCGCCATCATCGGCATCGGACTCAGTTACGGCGGCGGCCAGCTCTCCCCCGACGGCGGCCTCGCGCTCGTCGGCGCCATCGCCTTCTTCCTGGTGTTCATGTCCGCCATCGGCGTCGGGCTGTCGCGGCGCTACTGACCGCGCCAGTCGACGAGCCGGTCGTCGGGCGTCTGCTCGACGCTCGCCTCGTAGTACGACAGCGGATGCTGGATCGTCTCGCAGAGGTCGTCGGTGTTCACGCAGTCGCCGTATTCGACCATCGCCGCACACGACGGCGGGGCGGCGACGGCGCCGTCGTCGTCGGCGAGCCGCTCGACCTGCGCCTCGACGGCGTCGGCGGCGGCCCCGGAGACGTCGCACAGCGCCGTCACCTCCTCGGGGTCGAGGCCGGACGCCGCCAGGAACGACACCAGCGCGAACCGGGAGCGCAGCGGCAGGCTCTCGCCGTCGCGGACCCGGCCCAGCAGCGCCCGCATGCACGGCGGGAACTGGCCGGGGGCGGCGACGTCGAACGACGTCGGCGGGTCGAGGTCGGCGACGCTGCGCCGGATGACGCCGAGTTCGGCCTCCAGCGGGTCGGCGACGGCCTCCGGCACCGACAGCGGCAGCCCCTCCTCGACGCGGCGCCGGACGGCCTCCCGGAGCATCGTGTACAGCTCCGGCCGGGCGACGGGGACGACGCCGTCGGCCAGCGGCCGGGCGGCGAGCCGCCACTCGTCACCGTCCAGCGACGCCGCCAGCCGCAGGTACGTCGTGACGGCGACGTCGAACCGGCCCTCGCCGGCGGCCTCGACCCCGCCGACGAGCCCGAAATCGGCGAGCAGCGTCGGCAGCTCGAGGCGGTCCTCGCCGGCGCTCCGCAGCTCGATGTCGGCCTCGAAGTCCTCGACGAACCGCTCGCGGGCGGTCGCGGCCTCGGCGGCGGCGTACTTCTCGACGGCGCCGGGGACGTCCAGCAGCGACACGAGGACGCGGGCGACCGGGTACGACAGCAGTTCCGCGCGGTCGCTGTAGGCCCGCGGCTCCTCCGTGGCGGTCGTCCCCTCCAGCAGCGCCCGCCGGACCCGCTCGCGGCCGCGCTCGACGGCCGGGCCGCCCTCGGCGACCAGCGCGGCGAGGTCGACGTCGGCGGTCTCGACGGCCTCCCGGGAGGCCTCGAGGAAGGGGTACCGGGCGTGGAGCCGCTCCATGCCCGAGAGTATCGCGGCGCGGCCGATAAACGCACCGACCCGACCCCGTCCGCGGCGCCTCGGGCGGTTCCGGCGGTCGACTCGGCCGGCCGGCCGCGGAGCCGACACGCCTATACTCCCGCTCGTCCACCGACCGAACGGTGCGTCTCAGGTACCGCTGTCCGGGCTGCCGGACGACGAGCAACCTCCACGACCCCGGCTGCGAGTTCGAGGGCGTCGACCGCCTCGCGGTGGAGACGGCCTACACCGACCTGCTGTCGGTGCTGTCGGCGCGGTCGGTCGACGAGGAAACGCTCCGGGGGGACGTTCCGGGGCGGTGGAGCGGCCTGCACGCCGCGGTGCTGTCGCGGCTCCGCGGCGACCAGCGCGTCCTCGAGGAGGACGGCTCGCTGCGGCTGCTGCCGCCGGAGGAGTTCAAGGACCGGGTCGCCCGGCCGACGTTCGAGCCGCTACAGACCATCTACGAGAAGGGCAGCGTCCCCGGCGCCCACGACCACTCGGTGTTCGCGATGGTGGCGTTCTACGAGATGGTGGGGCTGTCGTGGGAGGAGACCCGCGAGAACACCGTCGAGTGGCTGCGGGAGTCGGGCACCTGGGACCGCGGCGGCTTCGAGGAGTCGACGCCGGAGGAGCTGGTCGACGAGAAGAGACACGTCTACGAGGAGGGGTACGGCTGGAAGCAGGCGGCAACGGAGGCGAAGGCGGTCATCGACCGCCGGCTCTGATCACTCCGCCGACCACCGGTAGCGGGTGGTCGGGGTCCCGTCGAACCGGGGTCCGGGACCGCGCTCGTCGAAGTCGCTCCGCTCGATTGCCTCGCGGGTGGCGCCGTCGTCCTCCGGGACCAGCAGTTCGACGTCCATCCCCTCGCGGTCGGCGAAGCGGGTCGGCTCCTCGAGCAGCCGCTCGCAGACCTCCGGGGGGCCCTCGAGCTGGGTGACGTGGACGGTGTGGTCGGTGGCGTCGTAGCTGACGAACCCCTCGACGCCGTCGTCGTCCGCCACCCGAACCGTCCGGTCGTGGACCAGGTTCCGCATGACGTCAACGGGCGCGCCGGTCAGTGCCGCGAGCCGCTCGGCGTCCGCCTCGATGGCGTCCCGAATCTCCATGTGACCGTATATCGTGCCCGACCGAATTAAACTTCCCCGTCGGTCGAGGCCGACGCCGCCGTCGGTCGAGGCCGACGCCGCCCGTGGCGGGAGAGTCCGACGGATGGACAGGATTATCTCCCACCACCGGTTACCCGGAGGCATGAGAAGACACACCGTGCGGCGGGTGAGCGCATGCGGGTAGTCGCGAAGTTCGGCGGGACGAGCCTCGGCAACGGCGACCGCGTCAACCGGGCGGCCGACTCCGTCGCCGCGGCCGTCGAGGCCGGTCACGAGGTCGCCGTCGTCGCCTCGGCGATGGGGTCGACGACGGACTTCCTGCTCGACGCCATCAGCTTCGAGGCCGACGAGGCCGACGAGGCCGAGATCGTCTCGATGGGCGAGCGGACCTCCGTGCGGATGCTGAAGGCGGCGCTGGGCGCCCGCGGCGTCGACGCGGAGTTCGTCGAGCCCGGCATGGACGAGTGGCCGGTCATCACCGACGAACACGGCGAGGTCGACGTCGAGGAGAGCAGCCGCCGCGCCAAGCAGCTGGCGGCCGACATGGCCGCCAAGGGGTACGTCCCGGTCGTCAGCGGCTTCGTCGCCGAGGACCGCGCCGGCAACGTGACGACGCTCGGCCGCGGCGGCTCCGACACCACCGCCGTGATGTTGGGCAACTACATGCACGCCGACGAGGTCGTCATCATCACGGACGTCGAGGGGGTGATGACCGGCGACCCCGGGGTGGTGGAGGGCGCCCGCAACGTCGGCGAGATCACCGTCGACGAGCTCCGCAACCTCTCCTTCCGCGGCGCCGAGGTCGTCGCCCCCTCCGCGCTGACGTACAAGGACGCCGACATGACCGTCCGGGTCGCCCACTACCAGCACGGCGACCTCATGGAGGGCGGCACCACCATCGAGGGGCAGTTCGACAACCTCATCGACCTCCGGGAGACGCCGCTGGCCTGTCTCACCGTCGCCGGCCGCGCCATCCGGAACACGCCGGGCATCCTCTCGGACCTGTCGGTGGCGCTGTCGGACGCCGAGATCAACGTCGACGCCGTCTCCAGCGGCATGGACTCGGTCACCTTCTACCTCGACGAGGAGGTCGCCGAGCGCGCCGAGAACCTCCTCCACGAGGCGGTCATCGACGCCGAACCCCTCTCCAGCGTCACCGTCGACGACGACGTCGCCGTCATCCGCGTCACCGGCGGCCAGCTCCCCAACGAGTCCGGCGTCCTCCAGGACATCATCGTCCCGCTCGCCGAGGAGCACATCACCGTCTACGACCTCATCACCAGCGCCACCTCGGTGTCGGTGTTCGTCGACTGGGCCGACCGCGAGCGGGCGCTGGAGATCATTCAGGACGCCGTCTGACGACGGCCGTCGGCGGTCGGTAGTCGGCGGTCGACGGCCGACGGCCGGTAGTCGGTGGTCGACCACTACGCTGGCGTCTACTGCCCCTTCCGCAGCCGCTCGCCGGTCCGCCGCGGCAGCCCCGCCGCCTCGACCGCCTCGACGACGCGGTCGACGTCGTACTCGACGCGGTGTTCCTCGACGGTCAGGGCCTCGAGGTCGACGACCGCGTACGCCGCCCGCGGGTCGTCGTCCCGTGGCTGGCCGACCGACCCCGGGTTCATCACGACGCCGTCGTCGTACCGCTC
>JAHENN010000306.1 GCA_018609665.1 Haloarculaceae archaeon
GAGACGGTGCCGGCCTGACTCACTCGTCGGCGGCGTCCCGCTCGATGTCGGCGCTCTCCATCGCGAACTCGCCGTTGGCGTCGCCGTTGCCGGCCGCCAGCTGCCCGATGTCGTCGATGCCGAGCAGCTCGCGGGTCTCGTCGTCGAACTCGAGACTCTCGAGGCCCTCGCCATCGACACCGGCGTCACCGCCGGTGAGGTGCTTGCCGTACCGGCCCAGAAGCGACGTCAGCTCCTGCGGCAGAACGTAGGTCGTCGACTCGCCCTGGCCGATCTCCGCCAGCGTCTCCATGCCGCGCTCCACGACGGCGCGTTCGCCCATCGACTCGGCGGACTTCGCCCGCAGCACCGTCGAGACGGCGTCGCCCTGCGCCTCCAGGATCTGGCTCTGCTTTTCGCCCTGCGCCCGGATGATGTCGGACTGCTTGTCGCCCTCGGCGCGCTCGATGGCGCTGCGCCGTTCGCCCTGCGCCTCCAGGATCATCGCCCGGCGGCGGCGCTCGGCGGCGGTCTGCTGTTCCATTGCGGACTTGACGTCCCGGGAGGGCGTGACCTCCCGGACCTCGACGGCCTCGACGCGAATCCCCCACTCGTCGGTCGGCCCCTCCAGCTCGCGGCGGATCCGGTCGTTGATGCGGTCCCGCCGGGAGAGGGTGGCGTCCAGCTCCATGTCGCCGATGGCGGCCCGCAGCGTCGTCTGTGCGAGGTTCGAGACCGCCCGCTGGTAGTCCTCGACCTCGAGGAAGGCGCGCGTGGCGTCCATCACGCGGATGTAGACGACGGCGTCGGCAACCACCGGGGAGTTGTCCTGGGTGATGGCCTCCTGTTGCGGCACGTCGAACGTCCGGGTCCGCATGTCGTACCGGTACGTCCGGGAGACGAACGGCGGCACGACGTGCAGTCCCGGCTCCAGCAGCTCCCGGTACTCCCCGAAGACGGTCAGCGCCCGCTTCTCGTAGGCCTCGACGATCTCGACGGCGCTGGACACCGCCGCGATGGCGATCAACAGCAGCGCCAGCCCGACGACCAGCAGCGGGTCGAAGTCGACGACCCCGAGGGCGACGGCTGCCCCGACCGCGAACACGGCCAGCGCCGAGACGGTGAGCCGGCCCGAAAGTCCCGCGCTCGCGCGGCCGAGGTCGCGGGCAACGCTGTCTGACATGCACGGCCGTACGGGCCGTCCGTACTTCAACCCCCGCGCCGGCTGGCTACAGCGCCCGGTCGATGGCCGCCGCGGTGGCGTCGCCGACGCCGTCGACGTCGGACAGCTCCTCGCGGGTGGCCGACCGGACGCCGTCGATGCTGCCGAACCGCCGCAGCAGCCGCTTCCGCAGCTCCGGCCCGACGCCCGGCACCTCGTCCAGCGCCGTCGACACCTCGTCGCGGACCGTCCCGTGGTACTGGACGGCGAAGCGGTGGGCCTCGTCGCGGACCCGCTGCAGCAGGTGCAGCGCCGGGTCGTCGTCGTCCCAGTCGTGGACGCCGCTGTCGGTGACGACCAGCTCCTCCTCCTTCGCGAGGGCGACGACCGGCACGTCCCATCCCGTCTCCGCCAGCGCGTCCCGGGCGGCCCCGAGCTGGCCCTCGCCGCCGTCGATGCAGAGCAGGTCCGGGTCGGGACGGTCGTCCCGGCCCTCGACGGCCCGCTCGGCCCGCCACCGCAGCAGCTCCCGCATGTTGGCGTAGTCGTCGTTGCGCTCGGTGAGCTTCTTCCGCCGGTAGTCGGACTTCGCGGGGCTGCCGTCGACGAAGGCGACGTCGCTGCCGACGACGGCCGTTCCGTGGGCGTGGCTGACGTCGAACCCCTCGACCCGGTCGGGGCGGTCGAGGCCGAGCCGTCGGGCCAGGGCCGCCGCACCGTCGTCCTCGGCGCCGCGGCGGCGGGCGTTCTTTAGCGCCAGCTCCACCAGCTTCGCCTCCCGGCCGGCGCCCGGCACCCGGACGTCGACGCCCTCCGCCTCCAGCCACGCCGACAGCTCCGCGTCGCCGTGCCGCTCCGGCAGCAGCAGCGCGTCCGGCAGCGGCCGGTCGGCGTAGAACTGCGGGATGAACGCCGCCAGGACGGTCGGAACGTCGGTTCCGGTGCTTCTGGCCCCGACGTCGCCGCTCGCCGCCTCCGAGGCCTCCCGCTGGTCGGCCTCGCAGTCCACCCGGTGGCGGTCGCGGTCGACCAGCTTGCCGTCCTCACTGTGGAGGCGGGCGACGGTTGCGGACTCGCCCTCGGTGGCGACGCCGAGGACGTCGACGGTCGCCTCCTCGCCGCCGACGACCGCCTCGCCGCCGCCCTCGTGGAACGACTCGGCGGCATCCAGCTTGTCCCGCAGCGCCGCCGCCCGCTCGAAGGCCTGCTCCTCGGCGGCGGTCTCCATCTGTTGCCGCAGCGGCGTCGTCAGCACCCCCGTTTCGCCCTCGAAAAAGCGGACGACCGACTCGACGTCCTCGCGGTAGTCGGCGGCGTCGATCTCGCCCGTACACGGCGCCGTACACAGCCCCATCTCGTGGTCGAGACACGGCCGGTCGCGGTCGGCGTACTTGTGGTCCGAACAGCCCCGGAGGCCGTAGACGGACCGCAGCGCCTTCACCACCGTCTCGACGCGGCCCTTGTTCGTGTACGGCCCGAACGCCGTCGCGCCGTCGTCCGGGTCGCGGGTCACCTCGATGCGGGGAACCTCGTGGTCGGTCAGCTGCACCAGCGGGTAGGACTTGTCGTCCTTCAGCCGGACGTTGTACCGCGGCTGGTGGCGCTTGATGAGGTTCGCCTCCAGAAGCAGCGCCTGCGTCTCCGTGTCGGTGACCGCGAAGTCGAGGCCGTCGGCGGCGGCGACCATCCGCCGGACCCGCTCGCTCCGCGGGTCGGCGTACGACCGGACCCGGTCCCGCAGGTCGACCGCCTTGCCGACGTACAGCACCGCGTCGCCGGCCTCGAACTGGTAGACGCCCGGCTCCCGCGGCAGCTCGCCGGCGCGTTCCCGGACCCTCTCCGCATCCATCGGTTGGACCTTGTCGCCGAGCGGTATCAGCGTGACGCGTTTCGGGGACCGGTTTCGGGCGGAAGGGATTAATCGAAAGACGCCGAACGCCGCCGCGTGGACGCGCAGTCCCGCCGGCGCGTCGGCGACGCGGGGCTCGCGGCGGCCGGCACGGCCGGCCTCGCCGTCGCGCTCCTGTGGTCCGAGGTCGGCCTCCCGTACGCCGTCCTGTTCACGGCCGTGGCGGCCGTCGGCGCGGCCGGTCTGGCCGGGAACGCGAGGCGCCGGACCGGCGCGCTCGCCGCTGGTGCGGCCGTCTCGCTCGTGGCGTCCGTCTCCCGGTTCCTGCAGTACGGGGTCGAGCTCCTGGCCGCGTTGCTCCTGGTCTTGGGCCTGGTACTCGCCGCCCGGGGCGTAGAGCAGTACCGGGTCCTGCGGGCCGCCTGAACGGGGGCGCGGTAGCCCGACGGCGCCACTCCGGGAGGCTGATCCGGCGGCCGCCGGCCCGGCGGTCGCCCGCGCTGACGACACGAAAGACAAGAGTTAATCCGGAGCCGCGGCCCATCTCCGACCATGACGAAGGTCAGTGTCATCGGCGCTGCGGGGACCGTCGGTGCCGCCGCGGGGTACAACATCGCGCTCCGGGAGGTCGCGGACGAGCTGGTCTACGTCGACATCCCGGACCAGCGGGAGACGACCGTCGGCCAGGCCGCCGACACCAACCACGGCGTCGCCTACGACTCCAACACCACCGTCCGGCAGGGCGACTACGAGGACACCGCCGGCTCCGACGTGGTCGTCGTCACCGCGGGCATCCCGCGCGACCCCGGCCAGACGCGCATCGACCTGGCCGGCGACAACGCGCCCATCATGGAGGACATCGGCTCGTCGCTCGACGAGTACAACGACGACTACGTCACGATCACCACCTCGAACCCCGTCGACCTGCTGAACCGGCACCTCTACGAGGTCGGCGACCGCGACCGCCACGAGGTCATCGGCTTCGGCGGCCGACTGGACTCCGCCCGGTTCCGGTACGTCCTCTCCGAGCGGTTCGACGTCCCGGTGCAGAACGTCGAGGCGACCATCCTCGGCGAGCACGGCGACGCCCAGGTGCCCGTCTTCTCGAAGGTGCGCGTCGACGGCCACGACCCCGACTTCTCCGAGGCCGAACGCGAGGAGATTCTCGAGGACCTCCAGCAGTCCGCGATGGACGTCATCGAGCGGAAGGGCGCCACCCAGTGGGGTCCCGCCACCGGCGTCGCCCACATGGTCGAGGCCGTCCTCCGGGACACCGGCGAGGTGCTGCCGGGGTCGGTCGTCCTCGACGGCGAGTACGGCCACGACGACACCGCCTTCGGCGTCCCGGTCAAGCTCGGGTCCGGCGGCGTCGAGGAGGTCGTCGAGTGGGAGCTGGACGACTACGAGGTCGAGCTGATGGACGAGGCCGCCGAGAAGCTCTCCGAACAGTACGACGAAATCGCCTAATCCTCGTCGGGGGCGGCGTACTCCTCCGGGAGTCTGTCGCCGGTGAGCGACGCCCACTCGTAGAGTCGCTCCCTGTCGCCGCTACGAGCGTGCCCGGTCATGATAATTCCTCACACTACATGCTGTTCGCCACACATCTTAATTCTTTGCCCGTTCCCAGCGAGTGGAATCGGCCGGCAACGGGCCTCGGGGCCGTGGAACCCGGCAGCCCCATGTCGCAGACGTGACCGGCGCGGGGTCAGATCACCTGGTCGCCGCCGTCGTAGACCTCGATGGCGTCGACGGGGCACGACCGGGCGGCGAACTTCGCATCGAGTTCCGCGCCGTCGGGCACCTCTCGCTCGAAGACGTCCGGCTCCACCTCCTCGGCGCCCGCGAGGTCGGCCTTGCCGTCGTCGGTATCCTCCTCGAAGGCGTCCCACTCGGCGGTGCACTGGAACATCCCGATGCAGGTGTCGCGGTCGAATCTAACTTTCATAACCTCCATTGGGGCGAGAGGGTCAAATGTGTGACGCCGGCGGTCACCCGCGGGAGCCGTCGCGCACATTTATTTCCAGAGTGCCGTATATGCCTCGTGCATGAAATACGACGTCACCCGCCGTGCGCTGCTCGGAGCCGTCCTCGGGGCCGGCGCCGGCGGGGCCGCCCTCTCGCCGGCCGGCGACCTGCTCGAC
>JAHENN010000307.1 GCA_018609665.1 Haloarculaceae archaeon
CGGGCCGGCCGACGACCCCGCCGGGGTCCGGGAGACGACGTCGGCGACGGCGGCGTTCACCGCCATCGCCGACGCCGCGGCGCCGTTCGTCTCCCGCGGCGACGACTCCGGCACGCACCGGAAGGAGCTGGCCCTCTGGGCGGCCGCCGACGCCGACCCCGGCGGCGACTGGTACCGGGAGGTCGGGACCGGGATGGGCGAGGCGCTGAACATCGCGGCACAGCAGGGCGCCTACACCCTCTCGGACCGCGGGACGTTCCTCGCCCGGCGCACGGAGACCGACCTCGTCGTGCTGCTGGAGGGGCCCATCGAGGGCGGGCCGGCGGCGCTGGCGAACCCCTACGGCATCATGGCCGTCAACCCCGGCGTCCACGAGCGGGTCGACTACGACCTCGCGATGGCCTACATCGGCTGGATGACCGGCCCCGACGCCCAGGCGGCCATCGCGAACTACGAGGTGAACGGCGAGCAGCTGTTCTTCCCCGAGGCGGTCGCCGAGGAGCCCGACTTCCGGCAGTACGTCCCAGAGGGCTGGAGCGACGGGGGATGACCGTGCCGGTGCCGCTGGAGCCGCTCGTCGCCGGCGTCGAGCTGCCGTTCAGGGACGGCTACGTCCCGAGCATCGTCTACGTCTCGCTGTACGTGAGCCTCACGGCGGTGGCGCTGAGTACGCTGGTCAGCGTGCCGGTCGCCGTCGCGGTGGGGCTGACGGAGTTCCGCGGCCGGCGGCTCCTGACGTCGCTCGTCAACACCGGGATGGGCTTTCCCAGCGTGGTCGTCGGGCTGGCGGTCCTGTTCGTCGTCTCCAACCAGGGGCCGCTCGGCCCGCTGGAGCTCGTGTTCACCCGGCGGGCGATGATCCTGTCGCAGTTCGTGCTCGCGACGCCGCCCATCACGGCCATCGCGCTGTCGGCCGTCGCCGGCGTCGACGACGGGGTCCGCGACGCCGCACACGTCCTCGGCGGCACGCGGGTCGACGTCGCCCTGGCCGTGCTCAGGGAGGCCAGAGGCGGCATCGCGACGGCGGTGCTGGCCGGCTTCGGGCGAGCGATCAGCGAGGTCGGCTCCGTGCTCATCGTCGGCGGCAACATCACCGGCGCCGACGGCGTCTCGAAGACGCGGACCCTGACGACGGCCATCCAGCTCGAGGCCCGGCAGGGCCGCTACGAGACGGCGATGCTGCTCGGCGGCGTCCTGCTGGCGCTGGTGCTTGCGGTCAACGTGGTCGTCGTCCGGCTCGGCGGGGGGGTGCGGCGCTGATGCTCCGGGCGACCGACCTCTCGCAGTCGTACGGCGACGACCCCGTCCTCCGGGGGCTCTCGCTGGACGTCGCCCCCGGCGAGGTTGTCGCGGTCATCGGGCCGTCCGGCGTCGGCAAGACGACGCTGCTGCGGACGCTCGCGCTGGCCGTCGAGCCGACCGGCGGACGGGTGACGCTCGACGGCACCGACCCGTGGGCCGTCGACCGGGAGGCGCGGCTGTCGCTGCGCCGGCGCGTCGGGATGGTGTTCCAGGAGGCGACCCTCTTCGACACCTCCGTCGCCCGCAACGTCGCGTACGGCCTGCGCGTCCGGCGGTCCTGGTCGGCGCGGCTCGGCGAGGGGCTCCGCTCGCTCGTCGGCGCCGACGGGACGACCGGGGCCGTCCGCGAGGCGCTGGAGGTGGTCGGGCTGGCCGGGGCGGCCGACCGCCACGCCGGCGCCCTGTCGGGCGGGGAGGCCCAGCGGGCGTCGTTCGCCCGGGCGCTGGCCTACGACCCGGACGTCCTGCTGCTGGACGAGCCGACGTCGGACCTGGACCCCCGGAACACGGCCGTCGTCGAGGACGCCGTCGCCGAGGCCCGGGCCCGCGGCATCGGGGTCGTCGTCGCCACCCACGACATGCACCAGGCCGAACGGGTCGCCGACCGCGCGGCGGTGCTGCTCGACGGGCGGCTGATCGAGACCGGCCCGACCGACCGGGTGTTCGACGACCCCGACGACCCCCGGGCGCGAAGGTTCATCAGCGGGGAGCTGGTGTACTGAGCATGGACGACCCGACCCCGACGGACGGCCGGGCGCAGGCGGTCGTCGCCCGCGACGGCGTCGAGTTCGACGCCCGGGACGCGCGGCTGCTGCGCGCGGTCGGCCGGACCGGGTCGGTCGCGGGCGCCTCCTCGACGCTGGGGCGGTCGCGGGCCCGGGACCTCGAGCGCATCGAGACGCTCGAGGCGGCCTTCGGCGGGCTGGTCGAGCGGCAACGCGGCGGCAGCGGCGGCGGCGGCAGCCGGCTGACCGCCACGGCGGTCGACCTCCTGGAGCGGTACGAGCGGCTGTCGGCGGCGGTGGCGGCGACCGCGCGGGTCCCGGAGACCGTCCTCCGCGGGTCCGTCGCGTCGGTCGACGGGGAACTGGCGGTCGTCTCGACGCCCGTCGGCGAGGTTCGCGGGCTCCACGAGGGGGTCGACGCCGGCGACGAGGTACAGTTGCGGGTCGGCGCTGACGCGGTGACCGTCCTGCTGCCGGGCGCAGACCCCGCGGCCGGCGGCTCGAGCGCCCGCAACCGGCTCCGGGGGACGACCCTCGGCGTCGACCCCGGCGGGACCGTCGCGACCGTCCGGGTCGACGTCGAGGGGACCGTCTTCCGGGCGCTGCTCACGACCGAAAGCGTGGAGCGGCTCGGGCTACAGGCGGGGCGAGAAGCGGCGATATCCTGGAAGGCGACGGCGACGCGGGTCGCCGGCGACCGGCCGTAGCTACAGCAGTTCGTCGAAGTCCTTGTGGCCGGCGATGTCGACGCCCTCGCCGGTGATCTCCGCGAGGTAGACGCCGTTGCCGGAGCCGGTGTCACGCTCGACGGCGGCGTTGATGGCGGAGGCAGCGACGCGCTTGGCCTCCTCGTTGGTCATCTCGTCCTCGTACTCCCGCTCGAGGGTGCCGTAGGCGACGGTCAGCCCGGAGCCGGTGACGGTGTAGTCGTCGGCCATGACGCCGCCGGCGGGGTCGATGGAGTAGACGTGGTGGCCGTCGTCGTCGACGCCGCCGAGGATGGGGTTGATGGCGAAGAACGGCCCACCGCGGGCGAAGTTGCCCGCCAGCGTCGCCAGCGCCTCGATGGAGATGTCCTCGCCGCGGCGCGCCTCGTAGAGGTTGGTCTCGGCCTCCAGCGTCCGGATGAACGACTGGGCGCCGCCGACCGACCCGACGAGCGTCAGCGCCGCCGTCGGGTGGATCTGCTCGACCTTCTGGACGTCCTTGTTGGAGACGAACCGCCCGCCCAGCGACGCCCGCATGTCCGTCGCGACGACGACGCCCTCGGCGGTCGTGATGCCGACCGTCGTCGTGCCGGTCTTGTTGACGTTCTCGAGGTCGTCCGCCGAGCGGTCGTTCGAGGGCACCTCCCCGAGTTCGGGCTCGTACGGCGACGCGGTGTGGTCCTGGCCGGTTCGCGGCAACGAGAAGTCTGGCTGTCGCATTGCCCGACGGTAGCGGTCGGCCGCTGATAAAACCTTCCGGTCAGGCAGTCCTCTCCCGGTCACGCCGCCGAGCCGGAATCGCGGACGAACCGCGCCCGTGCC
>JAHENN010000308.1 GCA_018609665.1 Haloarculaceae archaeon
AACACCGACCGCTCGGGCGGGGGGTCGGCGTCCAGCTCCACGGCCGGCGTCACCGCCAGCGAGACCGTCACCGACGAGGGGTCGCGGTCGGCACCGAGGTCCAGAAGCGCCGTCAGCAGGCCTCGCGTGATGTATATCATACGTGCGGTTCGGCCCTTCCGGGTGTAATGCTGTCGGTGACGCCGCCCGTGGTGCTCGGATTGCCGCCCTTAGTGTCTGTTACCACGATTTCGTTTCTGCAAAATGCTTATGTCATCCGGGCGCACCGTGATGACATACGATGCAGAGCAAACTCAAGGAGTTCCTCGCCGACCACCCGAGGGTAATCAGCGCGCTGTTCACGCTCATGATTCTTCTCTCGCAGGTCGCCCCGGTCATCGCCGGCGGCGACGGGCATTCGGGTCCCTGACCCAATTTACACCCACGTAGCCGCGTCGGTACTCCAGGTGAACTCGCCGTCGATGAAGACGGGGAAGGAAGCCGATTCGAGGTATTCTCGGACCCGTTCCGTGGCAGCGGTCACTGCCGGCAGGTCCTTTGGAATCAGCTACACCGATCTACTTTCGCCGACGGCCGGCCAGAACTGTGAACCCAATCCCGAGGTACGGGTCGGATGCGGCGTAACCTGGAGCCGGTATCGGTCGGGACCGACCGAGTCCACCTCAGCGACCCACGGTATCTGCCCCCTGGCTTGTACGATGTCGGCGTTGCCGTCGCCGAGGACGAAATACTGTGAGCCAACGATGCTGCGGGCTTTGGCGACGGAGAGAGCGCCGTCGAGCGGGAACCCCCGGTTCAGGAGGCGGGCCATCGTCTTCCCGATACGGAGCGCGCCCTCGTCAAGAACCTCCTCGAAGGTCACGACCCCTGCGACGGCGCCCTTCTCGATGAGCTTCTGCCCCTGGGTGTAGGAGTGACAGGCGTTGAGGAACGCGATGTCGACGCCGACCGCCTCCAGCGAGGCGACGTCGAGCGTTCCGTCGGCACACTCGAAGCCCTCCTCGCGGACGTGGCCGACGTAGTGGACGTAGTCGAGGTCGGACTCGAAGACGAGCCGGAGTCCCTCGGCGTCGAGGTCGTCGTGGAACGTGACGTCGAACGGCAGGTTCAGGTTCGACCCGTAGGCGTCCCGGGCCCTGGTCCCTTCCTCCAGCATGCTCTCCTCGTTGCAGACCACCGCGACCCGGACCTCCTCGTCGTCCCGCGGCTCCCGTCGCTGCCAGTTCCGGAACGCCTCCGGGATCGTCTTGTTCGCACCGACCGGAACGCCCGGGCCGACCCAGGCCTGGGCAACAGAGTCCGTGTCGGGCAGGTGGACGACCTCTCCCGGCGTGGTCGCCTCTCCGAATCCCTCGTCCGGCCCCGACCGGTTCGGGACGGCCGTGGACTCACCGCCCTCCGTCGGTGCCCCGTCGTGGACCTTCACCGCCGCCAGGTCGTTGACGAGGAACGGGGCCGCCTCGATGCCCATCCGGGTCGGCTGGACGTGGGCCGTCCGCCGCCACTTCGGGAGGTAGTCCTCGATGGAGTCGAACGCAACCTCCAGATACGCTGCCAGGCGCGCCGCGGGCGGTCGCCCGTACAGCCCCTCTAAGTCGACGTCGAGGTCGTCGTCGAGCTCCGCCCGCTCGTACAGGACGACCTCCCTGGGGCTTTCGGTCCGGACGAGACAGTCCATGAAGAAGATCCGCTTGAGCGTCCGCTCGACGGTCTGCTCGAACCCGCCGCGGCCGTCGAGCCCGTGTCGCGTCCCCTCGACCACCAGCGCCGGGCTCTCGGCCGGAGCGATTCTCGCACCCAGGTAGTACGACAGCGGCGCCGCGGGCAGGACGTACTCCAGGGCCGGCGGTAACTCGATGCGGACGTCCTCCGCCGGCGGTTCGAGCCCCGCCGGAACGGAGAGGTCGTCTCCGACCTCGAGGGCCGGCGGGTGCCCGCGGAGCGTCGGGTACGAGCGCTTGCTCCCCAGGGTCTTGAGTTCGTTCCCGAACGTCGAGACGGCCCGCATCACGTCCGTCGGGTCCTCGGTCGTGGTGAGCGTCGTCGCCGGGCGTTCGTGCAGCGACCGGGCCCCGACGACCACCGTCTCCGGCGACGGCAGGTCGATGGCCAGGTTCTTCGCCCGCTTTTCGACCTCGAACGGGCCGTCCAGGTCGACGTAGAGCTTCAGCGGACCCGACAGTTCGACGGTGTAGTTGCCGTCCGGGAAGGTCTCGCGGCCGAACACCTCCACTTCGGTCACGTCGCCGGATTCGTGGACGAACGACCCGCCCGTGGGAACGAACTCGAGCCGGTCGGTCGCGACGGCGACGGCGACGTCGGTCGGGTACCGGAACCGGTCGTCGTCGACCGGTTCCGGCGAGACGCCGCCGCCCGTCCGTATCGTGTAGTTCCGCCGGTCGATCCGGTCGTCGATGCGGATGCCACCCTCCGGAAGCGTCTCGATGGAGACCCTGGAAGCGCGGCCGTCGGATGGGCTGTCACCCGCCACCATGCGTATTTGGCGCGCGGTTGCGGCAAAAGCCTTCGGGGCTTCGGGGCTACCCCAGCCCGACGAATCCGCGGAGCGTGTCGAGATACAGCGGCACCATCCGGCGGCGAGACCCGCCGACCGCGTCCCGGATCGCCGGGCGAACGTCCTCGAACAGCCCCTCGCCGTGGCCGACCAGCAGCCGGTCGGCGTCGTACTCCGTCAGCGACCGCGGCGGTACCGCACGGAGCATCGGGTGGACGCCCAGCCGCTCGCCCGGCGCCCGGAAGTACGAGACGGTCCCGAGCGCCTCCGGGACGACGAGCGTCTCGCCGTCGAACAGCGCGCCCTCCTGCCAGAACGGGTTGTCGACGACCCGCTCGAGGGCGAAGTCGCCGACGCCCTCGGAGAAGCGGACCACCGGCGCGTCGAGGCTATCCTCGACGCCGCTCATCCAGTCGGGGACGTACACCGGGACGTCGTGGCGGGTCGCCACCGCCGCGGCGTCGCGCTCGTGTCGGTCCAGTAGCACCACGACGCCGCCGACCTCGCCGTACTCCGCCAGCAGGTCGTCGACGCCGTCGGCGTCGACCGGGTCGACGACCCACAGCTGGCCATCGCTCTCGACGGCGTGGGAGGCACGCTCCATCGTCTCCTCGGGGTATGCCAGCCAGCCGACGCCGCCGTCGAAGCGGTCGATGACCGTCAGGTCGGCCGCGCCCGAGCCTTTCATTCCCATGCGCGAGGGTTCGACCCCCGGTCGGTTAAATGCCGCAGTTCGGCGCCGACCGCGGCCGTCCTCGTGGCCGCCGAGCAGCGCCGGATGTCGGCGCGGTCCCGACGACCGCCTTCGATGTCGCTCAACCCAGCCGGTCGGTGTCGATGTCCCGTCCCGGCGGCGAGACGATCAGAAAGCCCCGGAAGTGCATCAGCTCGCCGCCCATGTCGCGGATCTCGCGGGCGAACCCCGCGGCCAGCTCGTTCAGCTCCCCCTCGACGTTCAGCACGAGCACGTCGTCGCGCTCGACGTGGTCGATCCACTCCTCGTCGGGCGTCGAGCCGTCGAGGACGCCCAGGACGACGCGGCCGCCGGCGTCCGGTTCGTCGAGTTCCCCCTCGGCGGTCTGCAGGTCGAGGTCCAGGTCGCTCATGTCCGAGTTCTCCGCGGCCTGGCGAAAAAGCCTGCCGGCCTGCGCGCGTCAGTCGAGGACGTCGCCGTCGGCCCGCAGCTCCGCGGCGTCCTCGAGGAGTCCCTCGACCTGCTCGGGGAACAGCGCCGCCTGGACCTCGTTGCCGTCGGCGTCCCGGGCGACGAACTTGACCTGGCCGTCGCCGAAGGCCCGCAGCGTCGCCTCCTCGGCGTCGAACAGCTTCGCCGTCGCCTCCTTGTCCGGCGGCCCGACGTTCTCGATGCTGCCCTCTTTCAGCTCCATCATGAACGGGTCGAGGTCGAGGTAGAGCACGACCGCGGCTACGGCCGCCGGGCGGTAAGTTCCTCCGCCGTGGCGGGCCGTCCGTCGCGGTCGCCGAACGCCGCATCCGGCCGACCCGCGGCGGCCGGATACGCGACGCTTTTACTCGCCGACGACCTACGTCGCGGCAGTGACCGACGACGGACCCGACGAGGCGCCGGTCGACATCGACGTCTTCTACGACGCCCTCGAGGACCGCGCGCGGCCGGTCGTCACGGCGACGGAGGTGGCCCGGGTCGCGGACTGCTCGCAGGCGGCGGCCGTCGAGGCCCTCGAGACGCTCGCCGCGGAGGGGCGCCTCGAGCGGCTGGACGCCGCGGCCGACCCGGTGGTGTGGTTCCCGGCCGACTACCGCGAGACGGCGGCCCGCGAGCGGCTCACCGTCTTCCCCGAGCGGCGGGAGATCGTCGCCGACCGGCCCTCGCAGTTCACCCGCGCGCGACTGTCGCAGTTCGCCCGGCTCGAGGAGACCAACCACGAGGGCGGCTACCGGTACGTCGTCCGCGAGCAGGACGTCTGGAGCGCGCCCGCCGAGACGCTGGAGGCGCTGCTGACGACGGTGCGGTCCGCGCTCGGCAGCCGGTACGACGCCCTCGAGGAGTGGATCGAGGGCCAGTGGGAACGGGCCCACAGGTTCCGGCTGCGGACCCACGAGGACGGCTACGTCGTCCTCGAGGCGCAGAGCGCCGACCTGCTGGGCAACGTCGCCGAGCGACATCTCGAGGACGGCCTCCTCCGGGCGCGGGTCGACGACGAGACCGCCTGGGTCGACGCCGACCGGACCGCCGAGCTGAAGCGGACGCTGTACGAGGCCGGCTACCCCGTCCAGGACCGCCGCGAGCTGGCGTCCGGCGACCCGCTGCCGGTCGAGCTCGACGTCGAGCTGCGGCCGTACCAGGCCGACTGGGTCGCCCGGTTCGCCGACGCCGGCTCCGGCGTCCTGGTCGGCCCGCCCGGGTCGGGCAAGACCGTCGCCGCCCTCGGGGTCATGGCCGACGTCGAGGGCGAGACGCTCGTGCTCGTCCCCTCGCGGGAGCTGGCCGGCCAGTGGCACGAGCGGATCCTCGCCGACACGACGCTGACCGCCGACCAGGTCGGCGAGTACCACGGCGGCAGCAAGGAGGTGCGGCCGGTGACGATCGCGACGTACCGGACGGCCGGCATGGACCGCCACCGGTCGCTGTTCGACTCCCGGGAGTGGGGGCTCATCGTCTACGACGAGTGCCAGCGGATCCCCTCGCCGGTGAGCCGCCGGAGCGCGAGCCTGCAGACGAAACACCGGCTCGGGCTGTCGGCGACGCCGGTCCGGGGCGACGACCTCGAGGACCAGATCTACACGCTCGTCGGCCCGCCAATCGGCACCGACTGGGAGGCGCTGTTCGATGCGGGCTACGTCGCCGAGCCGGAGGTCGAACTCCGGTATCTGCCGTGGGACTCCGAGACGGCGAAAAACGAGTACGGCGCCAGCGGGGGCCGCGAGAAGCGCCGGCTCGCGGCGACGAACCCGGCGAAGATCCCGGAGATTGAGGCCATTCTCCGGGCGCATCCGGGCTCGAAGGCGGTCGTCTTCGTCGAGTACCTCGACCAGGGCGAGGCGGTGGCCGAGGCGCTCGGCGTGCCGTTCATCAGCGGCGAGACGCCGCACGCCCGCCGGAGCCGGCTGTTCGACCGGTTCCGGGCGGGCGACGTCGACACGCTCGTCGTCTCCCGGGTCGGCGACGAGGGCATCGACCTGCCGGACGCCGAGGTGGCGGTCGCCGCCTCGGGACTCGGCGGGTCGCGCCGGCAGGGCGCCCAGCGGGCCGGCCGGACGATGCGGCCCGCCGGCAAGGCGCGGATGTACGTGCTGGCGACGCGCGGCACCCGCGAGGAGGAGTTCGCCCGCGAGCGGACCCGCCACCTGGCCGCCCGGGGTGTCAGCGTCCGGGAGGGCGAGTCGGCGGTCTTCGGCGAGCCGGGGCCGGGCGACGCGGCTCGGCAGTAGCTTCAAACCGGCCGGCCCCGATGTCGGGACCGTGACCGACGAGGACCGCCGCGGGCGCCACGGCCGGCTGACCCGCCACCGGACCCCGGGGCCGCGCAACTCCCTGTGGTCGTGGCCCGACGCGAAACACCCGCTGCGGGTCGCCGTCAACTACGCTGCCGTCGTCGCGGCGCGGGTCTCACCGAGCCTCCGGCTGAAGAACTGGCTGCTGGGTGCCATCGGCGTCTCGGTCGGCTCCGGGGTGTCGTGGGGGCTGGAGTCGACGCCGGACGTCTTCTGGCCCGAGCTCGTCACCGTCGACGACGACGCCATCATCGGCTACGACGCGACGCTGCTGTGCCACGAGTTCCTCCAAGACGAGTACCGCACCGGCGAGGTCCGGGTCGGCGAGGGGGCGATGGTCGGCGCCGGCGCGGTCGTGCTGCCGGGCGTCGAGGTCGGCGACGGCGCACAGGTGGCTGCCAACTCGCTGGTCACGGAGGACGTCCCGCCGGGGGAGACGTGGGCCGGCGTGCCCGCCGAACCGCTGGCGGAGCCGGACGACTGAGGCTCAGGGGTCCCACTCCCGGCGGCACGAGTCGTCGCAGAAGTGTGCGGCCCGGACGCTGCCGTCCTCGATCCAGGTGACGACCCGGTGGGTGTCGGTCAGGATCGGCTCCTCGCAGACCTCGCATCGCGGCGCCTCCTCCTCGGTGACGTCCTCGCCGAGGTCCGACGTCGGGTCGACCATCCGTCGGCACGAACGAGGGCGTGGTATATGAACGGTCGTGTTCCCGCAGGTCAGGCCGGCCGCTCGAACTCGGGGTCGAACATCTGCGCCGACATCGGTGCCGGGTCGCCCTCGGTGAGGTTGTACCGGGAGAAGTCCTCGACGCCGGCCTCCCGGAGGATCGCCTCGTCGTAGACGGCGTTGCCGGTGAACGACGACGGGTCGCGGCGCAGGATCTCCAGGACGGCGTCGCTGACGATCTCCGGCGTCCGCCAGTCGTCCTCGGTACCCATCCCGAAGTACCGGGTCGCGCGGGTGTCGATGGCCGTCACCGGCCAGAAGGAGTTGCAGCCGACGCCCTGGCCGCTCAACTCGGTCGCCAGCGACAGCGTGAGGAACGACATCCCCATCTTCGAGAGGGCGTACGGCGCCTCGCCGGGCGCGCGGTCGACGGTCAGCGGCGGCGCGTTCGTCAGCAGCCAGGCGTCGTCGACCGACTTCAGGTGGTCGAGGAAGGCCCGGCAGGTGAGGTACGTCCCCCGGGCGTTGACCTCGTGCAGCAGGTCGAACCGCTTGGCCGGCAACTGCTCGACGTTGGCGATCTGGATGGCGCTGGCGTTGTTGACGACGATGCCGACCTCGCCGAAGCGGTCGATGGCCCGCTCGGCGGCCGCCTCGACGTTGTCCTGGTCGCGGACGTCGAGCTGGACCGGCAGCGCCTCGACGCCCAACTCCTCGCACTCGCGGGCGGTCTGCTCGATGGAGCCTTCGAGGTCCTTGTCGTCGCCGTAGTCGTCGTTCTCGCTGGTCTTGCCGGTCGAGACGACGTTGCAGCCCTGCTCTGCCAGCGCCAGCGCCAGCGCCTTGCCGATGCCGCGGGTGGTGCCGGTGATGAAGGCGGTCCGGCCGGAGAGGTCCGGCTTCTGGAGTGCCATGCCACACCGTCCTGCGGCACGCACTTCAAATCCGGGTCGACCGGGTCACCGGTCCCGCGTGACCGACTCGCCGGGAGCCGTCGTCGCGCCGGCCGACAGCACGACGCCGGGCGCGAGGCTGGTGTTGACCCCCGTCTTCGCGCCGGGGCCGGCGACGACGCCGTACTTCCGGCGGCCGGTCGAGACCCGCTCGCCCTTCACCGTCTGCTCGACGTCGGCGCCGTCGTGGCGCAGGTTCGCCACCTGCGTGCCGGCGCCGAGGTTGACGTCCGGCCCCAGCAGGCTGTCGCCGACGTAGGAGACGTGCGGGACCGCGGCGCCGGCCATCAGCACCGAGTTCTTCACCTCGACGCCGTGGCCGACGTGGCAGTTCTCGCCGACCAGCGTCGCCCCCCGGAGGTAGGCGTTCGGGCCGACCTCGGCGCCGGACCGGACGAGGGCCGGCCCCTCGACGACGACGCCGGACTCGACCGTCGCGCCCGCCTCGACGACGACGGTGCCGCGCAGGTCGGCGTCGCCGCGGACCTCGCCGTCGACCCGGCGGTCGAGGTCGCCGAGCGTCCGCTCGTTGGCCTCGAGCAGTTCCCACGGCCGGCCGACGCCGAGCCACCGCTCGACGGGGACCGCCCGGACCTCCCGCTCGGCGACGAGCCGGTCGACGACGTCGGTTATCTCGTACTCCCCGCGGGCGCTCATCTCGACGTCGGCGAACCAGTCGGCGGCCTCGGCCGGGAAGCGGTAGGCGCCGACGTTGACGCGGTCGCTGGGCGGGTCGTCGGGCTTCTCGACGACGTCGACCACCCGGTCGCCGTCGAGCGAGAGCACGCCGTACGGCCGCGGGTCGTCGACCGTGTGGGCGCCGACGGCGGGGCCGCCGTCGAACAGCGCCGCGACGGCCGCCTCGTCGTAGAGGTCGTCGCCGTTCAGGACGACGAACGGGCCGTCGACGTGCTCCAGCGCCTGCTCGACGGCGTGGGCGGTGCCGAGCCGTTCCTCCTGGACGGCGTAGGAGACGGGGACGCCGCGGTAACTGTCGCCGAAGTGCGCCCGGACGGCCGCGGCCTCGTAGCCGACGACGAAGACGAGTTCGGAGGCACCCGCTTCGACCGCCGCGTCGGCCGTGTGGGCGCACAGCGGCCGGTCGGCCACCGGCAGCATCGGCTTCGGGACGGTCTCCGTCAGCGGGCGCATCCGGGTCCCCTCGCCCGCGGCGAGGACGACTGCCTGCATGGCCGGGGCGTCGCCGCCGAGTGACAAAAGCGGTCGGGGTGTCGTCCCTGCTGCCGATACTCCGGACAGAAACGACCGAACAGTCAGTTCTACGTTCAGAAATGGTATCGAATCGCACGATTAGCAAGATTTTTTACGAACCAGAAACAAACAGCCGATGCAATCGAGGTGAAATCCCGATGCTCGAGCCGACCACTCCGAGTAGCTGGCGACAGAGCCTCGACCTCCCGAGCCGGCTCTTCGGCGACGGGAGCTTCGGCAGCAGCGACTACGAACTGTACGAGGAGGACGGCGAGTTCGTCCTCAGCGTCGACGTGCCCGGCTTCGAGCGCGAGGAGATCGACCTGACGTGGGACGACGGCGTCCTCAACGTCGCCGCCGAGCACGTCGACGACGACCGGGGCCGCAAGCGAACATACCACCGACGGTTCCGGTTCCCGAAGGACGTCGACACCGACGCCATCTCGGCGTCGTACACGAACGGCGTCCTCGAGGTGACCCTCCCCATCCGTGAGGCGGTCGAGCCTCGCGGCGAGCCGATCCCGATCGAGAGCTAACGTCGCCGGGTCGCTCCCGGATCCGTTGCAGTTCGGACTTTTTGTCAGGACGACCGCGCCAGACGTCCGACCGGGTCCCGGCGACGGACCGACCGCCACGCCGTGTCGCGCCGGGCCGGCGTCACAGATCCCCCGCGAACGGTTCCCGGAAGGCAACTACTAAGCCGGCGCAGTCCTGACGTTGCGGTGCATGAGTCAATCGTACGACCGGGGTCTGATAGAGGACTTCGGGCGATGGCGGGAGTTCTCCGCCGGCATGTGGGCCTGGGTGCTCCACAAGTTCACCGGCTGGGTGCTCGTCGGCTACCTCTTCACCCACATCGCCGTGCTCAGCACGGCGACCGTCGACGGGTCCACCTACACCACGACCCTGCAGGGGCTGGAGCAGGTGCTCGTCGTGCGGTTCCTCGAGGTCGGCCTGCTGGCGGTTGCCGTCTTCCACATCCTGAACGGCATCCGGCTGCTGTTCGTCGACCTCGGGCTGGGACTCGAATCACAGGACGTGGCGTTCTACGCCGCCCTGGTGTTGACCGCGGCCATCACGGTCGCGAGCATCCCGACGTTCCTCGGAGGGTTCTGAGATGGCGGACTACTACTCCTCCTTCGAGCCGAAGGGGACGCGGTGGTTCCTCCAGCGGCTCACCGCCGGCTTCCTGGTCGTCGTGTTGGCGTACCACTTCGTCCTGCTGCACTTCGTCAACCACGCCGCCGAGATCACCTTCGCCGGGTCGACAGCCCGGATGAGCCAGGTCGGCTACTTCTCGACGATGGTGCTGTTCCTGGTCACCGCGACGTTCCACGGCGTCAACGGCGTCTACAACGCCCTGGTCAACCAGGGAATCGACGGCACCCCCAGGACGGCCGTCAAGTGGCTGCTCGCCGTGGCGGGCGTCATGCTGATCGTCCAGGGAACCCGCGTGTCGCTCGCGCTGACGAACCTCTTCTGAACCATGAGCACACAGATACCCGAACAGGAGACAGAGACCGAGACGGAGACCGACGTCGAACAGGACCCGAAGGGGCGCCGGCCGCCGGCCGCACGGGGCCGCGCCGGCATGGACCAGCGGGCCGAAGACGAGCTGTCGGACGCCGAGGAGACGGTCGACCTGAAGGTGTTCCGGTACGACCCCGAGGTGGAGGGCAAGAAGGAGCCGCGGTTCGACACCTTCGAGGTGCCGTTCACGAAGGGGATGACCGTCCTCGACGCGCTCATCTTCGCCCGGGACCACTTCGACTCGTCGCTGACGTTCCGGCACTCCTGTCGGCAGGCTATCTGCGGGTCGGACGCGCTGTTCATCAACGGCTCCCAGCGGCTCGGCTGCAAGACACAGATGGCCGACCTGGAGTGGCCGGTCCGCGTCGAGCCGCTGCCGCACGCCGAGGTCGTCAAGGACCTGGTCGTCGACATGGAGCACTTCTACGACCAGATGGAGTCCGTCGAGCCGTACTTCCAGACCGACGACCTGCCGTCCGGCGAACTCGAGGAGCAGCGGCAGGACCGCGCCAACCGGGAGGAGATCAAGATGTCCACGCGGTGCATCTGGTGCGGCGCCTGCATGTCCTCCTGCAACGTCGCCGCCGGCGACAACGAGTACCTCGGACCGGCGGCCATCAACAAGGCCTACCGCTTCGCGATGGACGAACGGGAGGGCGAGGACATGACCGAACACCGGCTCAACATCATCGAACAGGAGCACGGCGTCTGGCGGTGTCAGACGCAGTTCTCCTGTACGGAGGTGTGCCCGAAGGACATCCCCCTCACCGAGCACATCCAGGAGTTGAAGCGGGAGGCCGTCAAGAGCAACCTGAAGTTCTGGTAGAAACAAACTGAAAAGCGTTCGATTCAAAATATACACAACGATAATGCACGAACACGACGTCATCGTCGTCGGCGCCGGCGGAGCGGGCCTGCGAGCGGCCATCGCGGCCCAGGAGGAGGGCGCCGACGTCGCCATGGTCACGAAGCTGCATCCGGTTCGCTCCCACACCGGCGCCGCGGAGGGCGGCATCAACGCCGCGCTGCGGGACGGCGACGACTGGGAGCTGCACGCCTACGACACGATGAAGGGCTCGGACTATCTCGGCGACGCCCCGGCCATCGAGACGCTGGCCCAGGACGCCCCCGAGGAGGTCATCCAGCTCGAGCACTGGGGGATGCCCTTCTCCCGGGAGGACGACGGCCGCGTCTCCCAGCGGCCGTTCGGCGGGCTTTCCTTCCCGCGGACGACGTACGCCGGCGCCGAGACCGGCCACCACCTGCTGCACACGATGTACGAGCAGGCGGTCAAGCGGGGCATCGAGGTCTACGACGAGTTCTACGTCTCCCGGCTCGCCGTGACGGACCACGACGACCCCGAGGAGCGGGAGTGTCACGGCGTCGTAGCCATCGACATCAAGACCGGCGAGGTCGCTGGCTTCCGGGCGACCGGCGGCGTCATCCTCTGTACCGGCGGCCCC
>JAHENN010000309.1 GCA_018609665.1 Haloarculaceae archaeon
GGCGGCGCGTTCGCTTCTATTTGTCGCTTCCGGGGCGGTCGGTGGACGCCCGTTCGATCCGGTCGCCGCGCTCGATGCGGCCGCCCTCGACGACCCGACACCGGAGGCCGCCGCGGCCGACAAGCGCCTCCCGGAGGCCCGGCTCCCCGAGCCGTCGCTCCAGGTACGGGCAGGGCTCGCAGGGTTCCGTCCCGACGCAGACCGCCTCGCCGACGCGGAACCGCTCACCGACGAGGTCGTCCAGCGCGACGCCCTCGCAGGTGACGTTCCGGCGGTGGGCGCCCGGCTCCAGGTCGATGCCGTGCTCGCGCTCGACCGCGGTCAGCGCTGCCCGCTCGACGAGCGTCAGATCGCTGCCGTCGCGGGACTCGAAGGTGCCGCCGTCGTGGAAGTAGCGGTCGCCACGGAGCCCGCGGCCGGCGACGGCCGCGACGGACTCGACCGGCTCCGGGTCGGCTCCCTGCTCGGGCGCGAGGTGGATCCGGGCGACGGTACCGGTCATGCCGTCGTTACGGTCGGGGGCGACATACGCGTGGCGCCGGCTCAGGCGCCGAGGACCTCCCGCAGGTGGTCGTTGAGGAACAGCCCGCCGGGGTCCATCTCCCGTCTGACCTCGCGGAAGTCGTCGAAGTCGGGGTACAGCTCGGCGAGGTCGGCGGCCGTCTTCGTGTGGTGCTTGCCCCAGTGCGGTCGGCCGTCGTACCGGTCGAGGACGGCCTCGGCGTCCCGGACCAGCGGCTCCCACTCGCGGCGGTGGTAGGCGTGGACCGCCAGGAACGTCGAGTCGCGGCCGGTCGCCGGGGACAGCGGGATGTCGTCGCCGGCGACGTCGCGGAACTCGACGGGGAACATGACGTCGTGGGATTCGACGACCGACCGGAGTTCCCGGAAGGCGTCGACGGCGTCGGCGCGGGCGACGCCGTGTTCGGTCTCGTTGAACCGGACCGCCCGCGTCGTCGGGAAAATCTCGCGGGCGGGACCGACCCGTTCGGCGGCCGAGAAGGTCGCCGCGACCAGCCGGTTGCACGCCGGCGAGGCCCGCCGGAGCCGGCTGCCGGCCCGGCAGAGCCCCTCCCAGGCGAGGTTCTCGAGCCGCTCCTCGACCGCCGCGAGGCGGCCCGGCGACCCCCCGGCGTCGGCCCGCTCGTGGGTCTTCACCAGCGCCGTGTCGGTGTGCGGGAACCACCAGAACTCGAAGTTGCGGCGCTCGCGGTGGGACGCGAGGTTCGCGAGCACGTCCTCGACGTCGGCGGGGAACTTTCGCTCGCGGAGCCCGTAGTCGTCGACCACGTCGAGCGTGACGGTGCTGACGACGCCGAGCGTCCCGAGCGACACCTGCGCGAACGGGAAGCGGTCGTCGCCGGCCGCGAGGTCGACGACGTCGCCGTCGGCGGTCACCAGCCGCATCCCGGCCGCCTGGGTGGACATGACGCCGAAGTCGGTGCCGGTGCCGTGGGTGCCCGTCGAGAGCGCGCCGGCGACCGACTGCTCGTCGATGTCGCCCATGTTCTCGAGCATGAGGCCGTGGTCGGCCAGGGCGTCGGTGAGCGTCGACAGCCGCGTCCCCGCGCGGACGGTCACCCGCCTCGCGTCGGGGTCGACGTCGACGAGACCGGTGTACCGCTCCAGCGAGACGAACGTCTCGTCGGAGGCGGCCACCGGCGGGAACGAGTGGCCGGCGCCGGCCACCCGGAGCGTGCCGTCGGCCTTCGCGACCGCGTCGCGCAGGTCCGCCTCGGTCTCGGGGTAGTGGACGTGGGTCGGCCGCGCCCGGCTGCTCCCCGACCAGTTCTCCCAGACGCCGTCGGTCAGACGTAGCACTTGCCCTCACCCCGGTATGTCGCGTGGGCGTCGACCACCTCGCCGCCGTCGACGACGAGCAGTTCCTCGAAGAACCGGCAGAGCTCGCCGGCCTTGCCGTGGCGCATCACCACGGGGTCGCCGACCGCGAGGTCGACCGGCCCGTCGTAGCGGACCGGCGTCTGGACCTCGCCGGCACCCTCGCGCTCGAGCAGTTCGGCCCCCTCGGGCAGCCACGGGACCGGCGCCTTGTCCTCGCCGACGGGGCCGGAGGCGACGTAGCCGCCGCCCCGGCAGGTGTGGACATCGTCGTCGGGCAGCCGCGTCACCTCGACGGCATAGCCCGCCGCCGGGTCGTAGTCGAGGCCGTCGTACCAGTCGAACTGCCGAGGGGCGTAGTAGGCCGACCCGGCCGTCACCTCGGTCACCGACGGGTCCTCGCGGGTGAACTCGAGGCTGCCGGTGCCGCCGCCGTTGACGAACTCGAGGCCGAACTCGGCGTCTAGCGCCTCGGCGGCCGACCGGCGGCGCTCCCGGACGACCGGCCTCGAGCGCTCCTTCAGCCGCCGGATGGCGGCGTTCTCGACCGCGCCGTTGGCCGGGTTGCGGTCCGGCAGGCCCGCCAGCTGCGCCTCGTAGCACATCAGCCCCGAGAGGTGGACGCCGGGCGTCCCGGCGACCGTCTCGGCGACCGACAGCGCCGCCGCCGGCGTCCGGACCGGCGAGCGCCGGACGCCGAAGTGGACGCTCAGGTGCTCGGTCGAGCAGTCGAGGTCGATGCACAGCGGAACGTCGGCGCCGGCCTCGTCGGCCGCCGCGCCCGTCCGCCGGACGTGCTCTTCGGAGTCGACCGTCAGGACGATCCGCGCGCCGTCGACAACCGTCTCGGCGACGCGGCGCAGTTCGTCGTCGCCCACGACCGGGTAGGCCACCAGCAGGTCGTCGAAGCCCGCCGCCGCCAGGTCGGCCGCCTCGTGGCCGGTGTAGCACATCAGCCCCTCGAATCCCGGCTCGGCGAGGAGCCGCTCGAGGACGCCGACACACCGGACCGACTTGGTGGCGACCCTGACCGGGACGCCGTCGGCGCGGGCCGCCGTCCGGTCGAGGTTCGCCTCGAACGCGCCGCGGTCGAGGAACGCGGCCGGTAGCTCGCGGTCCTCGAGCGCCGCCCGGTAGGCGCCGTACGCCTCCATGGGACCACGGTGTGGGCCCTCCCACCTGACGTTTCCGGCGCCGACGTCCGGCCCGAGCGGCCGGCGACCGGTCAGGTCGGCGGGCCGTGCCGCCCGACCAGCGACCGGACCTGCGGCAGCGTCCGCGGCGGCAGGTCGTCGACCGCGACCCAGCGTGCCTCCAGCGTCCCCTCTGCAGGGTTCGGCTCGACCGCCGACGCGACCGCACAGTCGTAGACGTCGTACGACGAGAGCGTGCCCGCGCGGGAGTGGTGGGCATACCAGACCCTGTCGGTCGGCCGCCCGACGACCACCGCACAGCCGAGTTCCTCCCGCAGTTCCCGCCGCAGTCCGGCGACGGGCGACTCCGAGGGGCGGAGCCCGCCGCCCGGCAGCGTCCAGAACGCCGACCCGTCGTCGTGTTCCTCCCTGACGAGCAGTACCGCCTCGCCCGTCGATGCGAGCGCTTTCACCCCACGTCTGAGCGTTCCCAACCCGGTGGACGGGCAGCTCCCGCCGGCGGGTCGCTCCGTTCCGGACATGTGAACCGGTAACACGAAACGAACGTATAACGTTTCTCCTAGAAGACCCTAAATCGCCTAATCGTCCCCGGTAGAATCGAACGTTCGGCGTGTAGTGCAACCGGCGGTGCCGCCCATGGTGGTGCTCCGAACGGTCGGGTGGACCTCCGGCGTCCGCCGCCGGCTACCACGCCCGCAGCGCCCCGGTCCCGTGGCCGGCCAGCAGGACGCCGAGGAACAGGCCGGCCGCGAGGACGGCCGCGCCGCCGCCGACGTAGAACACCGACGCCATGCTCACGTCGACCATGAGGAAGCCGCCGACGACGGGCGCGACGACGCTGCCGGGTCGCCAGACGAGCTCCCGGAGGCCGAAGCTGGAGGCGACGCCGCCCGAATCGGCCCCCTCGTCGGCGAACAGCGCCATGCTGGCCGGTTCGCGGAAGCTGTCGGCGACGCCGAGCAGGCCGTTGAGCCCGACCAGCGGCAGGAACGCCGCCGAGAGGTCGCCGAGCGGGCCGTAGCTCGCCGGGAGGCCGGCGGCGGCGCCGGCCGCCGGCGCGAACGGCACGGCGAGGGCGACCAGGCCGTAGGCGGCTCCGCCGGCGAAGACGAACGACGCCCGCCCGAAGCGGTCCGAGAGCCGGCCGGTGTAGGGCTGACACACCATGTTGGTCGCCTTCTCGGCGGCGATGACGACGCTGACGGCGAGGGCGGCGTAGGCGAGGCCGCCGCGGGCCGCCGAGACGCCGGCGTAGATGGGTACCCACGTCCGGACGAGCGTGACGGCGACGGCGTACGGCGCCCGGAAGCTGGTGAGCGTCAGGAGGCGGCGGTTCACCGCCATCTCGAGGAAGGCGAACTCCGAGCGGGTGTCGTCCGACGGGCAGAACAGCGCGACGCCGGCGAACGCCAGCAGGGTCAGCCCGACGAGCAGCCCGAAGACGACGTCGAAGCCGAACGCCTGGTACAGCGCGCCGGCGGTGAGCGTCCCGCCGACGGAGGCCGCAAACCGGGCGGCGTTGGCCCTGCCGATGTGGTTGGCCGTCTCGCCGGCCGGCGACAGCTGGCCGACCAGCGCCAGCGTCATCAGCCCGGTCCCCGTCGCCGCGACGCCCTGGGCGCCCCGGGCGAGGACGAACTGCGGGCCCGTCGAGACGAACGGGAAGGCCGCGTAGCCGACGACGCCGACCGCCAGCGCGACGAGCAGCACCAGCCGCATGTCACCCCGGTCGCCGCCGTAGGCGTACGGGAGGATGGCGGCGGTCTGCGCCAGCGTCAGTCCCGTGGTGAACAGCCCGATCATCAGCGCCGACGGCTCCAGCAGGTCGATGTAGGTCGGCAGCAGCGTCAGCAGCGTGACGAGGCCGAACCCCGCGGCGAAGCGGGTCAGGTACAGCGAGTAGAACGCCCCGCGGTCGGTCACGACCCGTCGTCCGCCCCTCCGGCGAAAAGGCGTTGTGATTCGGCGCGGGGGGAGCCGCCGGCCGGAACCCGGAGTTGAAGTACGAGGCCGGGGCCAGACGGCCCATGTCGACGCGCGTCATCGCCGGCGACTGTACCGTCCGCTCCGGCGGCCGCCGGGAGACGACCCGACGCGGCCGCGTGGTCGTGGTGGTCAAGCCCGACGACACCGTCCTGGTCCACGACGCCGACGGCTACCAGCCCGTCGCGTGGCTCACCCGGCCGGCCGAACTGACGCTGACGACGGACCCGCTGTGGCTGGTGGCCGTCGACGGCGACGAGTCGCTCCACGTGACGGCCGAGGGCGAGGTGACCGTCGCCGAGCACGCGACGACCGACGCCGGCGCCCCGGTCGGGGCGTGTCGGTGCGGCGGGCCGCTGGTCCGGGCCGGCGGCGCCGTTTCCTGCCTCGACTGCGGGGAGCGGTTCCCGCTGCCGGACGGCGCCTCGGTGCGGGAGACGACCTGCGACGACTGCGGGCTGCCGCGCATCCGGGTCGAGCGGGGCGAACCGTTCGAGGTGTGTCTGGACTACGACTGCGAGTCGCTACTGTCGGCCGTCGTCGACCGGTTCGACCGCGAGTGGACCTGCCCGGAGTGCGGCGGCGCCCTCGAGATCCTCCGCCGCGGCGGGCTCATCGCGGGCTGCGAGCGCTACCCCGACTGCGAGACCGGCTTCGCGCTGCCGGACGGCACCGTCGCCGGCGACTGCGACTGCGGGCTCCCGCGGTTCGACACCGACGCGGGCGAGCGGTGTCTCGACTCGGGGTGCGACGCGTGAGGCGAGGGGAACGCCTTCTGCCGTCGCGGGCCGTCACGCCGGTATGGTCCTTCGGTCGCGCTGGCCCGACCGGCTCGCTGCGGGCCTGCTCGTCGGCGCGGCGCTGGCGGGAGTCGCGCTGTGGCCCCGCCTGCCGGCGGAGATGGCGGTCCACGTCGACGCCGGCGGCGAGCCGGACGAGTTCGTCGCCCGGCCGCTGGCCGTCGCCCTCGGGCCGGCCGTCGGGCTGGCGGGAGTCGCCGTCGCCCGGCTGGCCGGTCGCGCCGACCCGACCGCCGACCCCGCCGTCGTCGGGGCTGCCGTCCTGTTCGTCGGCGGCGTCGTCGCCTACGTTCAGGGGCTCGTCCTCGCGTACAACCTCGGGTACGCCGTCCCGATGACGCTCGCGCTGACGCCGGTGTTCGTCGCCGCGGGCGCCGTCGCGCTGTACGCGCTCCGCCGGGACAGGATGCCGTGAGGCGTCGTGCCGCGAGGGCGACCGCAGCGGCTATACGCCAGCGTCCGCGACGAAACGACGATGCAGGGCCACCAGCGCGGCGACGTCGTCGAGGTGGGGGGCAACGCCCGCGAGCGGTACTACGACTCCAGCGGCTACGGCCGGCCGGACGGCGACGGGGTCGTCCTCTCGGTCGTCGAGGCCGCCCACCTGCTGCACCGCGACGACCTCTCGGCCGTCGACGGCCGCGACTTCGGCGCGTTCCTCGCGGACAACGCCGACGCCGTCGTCCCGTTCCTCGTCTACCGCGACCTCCGGGACCGGGGGTTCTACGTCTCGCCCGCCCGCGAGGAGTGGGTCGACGACCACGCGGGCGTCGACCTCGTCGTCCACCCCCGCGGCGACGGCCCGTGGGACGGCACCGTCGCCCACCGCGTCCTGGTCGTCGACGAGCGGGCCGACGTCCCGCTGGCCGGCCTCGGCGGCGTCGTCCTGGCCGTCGTCGACGAGGAAAGCGAGATCACCTACCTCCAGACCGAGCGGCCGGCCGTCTCGGGGACGAGCGGCTGCTCGCCGGCGGCGCCGGCCGACGGCGTCCTGCTCGGCGACCGGGTGCTCGTCCCGGAGCCGCCGGCGGCGCTGTACGAGTCGGGCTTCTACGGCCAGCGGATGGACGGCGACGGGGCGCTGCAGCTGTCGCTGCTGGAGGCGGCGTACCTCGCGGAGACGGGCGACCTCGCCGTCGACGGCGGCGCCGGGGCGGTCCGCGAGCGGGGCCGTACCGCCGGCGGCGCGCGGTTCGACCGCCGGCTGACCGTCTACCGCCGGCTCCGGGAGCGGGGCGTCGTCCCGAAGACCGGCTTCAAGTTCGGCGCCGACTTCCGCACCTACGCCGACGTCGAGACCGTCAACGACCTGGGCCACTCGGAGCTGCTGGTCCGGGTGCTGCCGGCCGACGTCGTCCGGTCGCCGCGGGAACTCGCGCTGGACGTCCGGCTGGCCCACGGCGTCCGCAAGCGGATGGTGTTCGCGCTGGTCGACGGCGACGACGTCGCGTGGGTCTCCGTCGAGCGGCTGACGCCCTGACGGGCGGGTCGTCTCCGCACCCGCGGCCGACGGCGTCGCCGCCCCCGGAATCGAGCGGCAGAGCCGTGACGCCGTCCCGCGGCGGAAGAACTACTATCCTCGCGGCCGACGTACGGCACATGCGGTCCGCTTTCCGGCTCGCGTGGCGCTGGCGCCGGCGGGAAGCGGACAGTGTCGCGGCCGGCGGCCTCCGGGCCTCACCCGACTGACCGCCGCCGCGGCGCTCACTCCTCGCGTCTCCGACCGTACCGCCCGCAGAGCGACCCGACCACCGACACATGACACGACGCGACGACACGACCGAGGAGGACGGCGCCGGCGACCGCGCCGAGGAGTACCGAGACCGACCCGACGGGCGGGCCGACCGACCCGACGACCCGCGGAAACGAACGGTTTTTGCGTCCCACGGGCCGACGTCCCGACATTCAATGACCGACGACACCGGAGACGACCGACCGCTGCCGGACGGGGGGACGGACGTCGCCCCCGACGAGGTGGCGCTGGACCCCTGGGGCTCCTCGACGGTCGAGGACTACCGGAAGCTGTTCGAGGAGTTCGGCATCGAGTCCTTCGACGACGTCATCGGCGAGGTGCCGGCGCCGCACTACCTGATGCGGCGGGGCGTCATCTTCGGCCACCGCGACTACCGGCCGGTCGTCGAGGCGATGCGGAACGACGAGCCGTTCGCCGCGCTGTCGGGGTTCATGCCGACCGGCGACCCACACATCGGCCACAGGCTGGTGTTCGACGAACTCGTCTGGCACCAGCAGCAGGGCGGCGACGTCTACGGCCTCATCGCGGACCTGGAGGCCCACGCCGCCCGCGGGCTCGGCTGGGACGAGATCGACGAGCACGCCGAGAGCTACCTGCTGTCGCTGCTCGCGCTGGGGTTCGACCCCGAGGACGGCGAGATCTACCGGCAGTCGGCCAACCGCGAGGTCCAGGACCTGGCCTTCGAGCTCGGCACGAAGGCCAACTTCTCGGAGCTCGGCGCCATCTACGACTTCGACGGCGAGACGGAGGTGTCGTACATGCAGTCGGTCGTCACCCAGATGGCCGACATCCTCTACCCGCAGGCCGGCGACCCGAAGCCGACGGTCATCCCGGTCGGTCCCGACCAGGACCCCCACATGCGGCTGGCCCGCGACCTCGCCGGCCGGATGCGCTACTTCGGCGTCACGGAGGCCTACGCCAGCTTCGAGCTGGAGGACGACGAGCGCCACCTCGTCGCCCGGGCCTACGAGGCGCTCGCCGACGAGGACGGCGACAGGGACGTCCGGTGTGCGGAGGCCGCCGACTGGCTCGCCGAGGAGTCGCCGGACGAGCCGGCGCTGTGGGACGCCGTCGAGAAGCTACGGGCCGGCGGCAAGGAGCCGCTGCGACCCCGCGTCCGGGTGCTGGACCGCAACGCCACCGACGAGGCCTTCGAGGCGCTCGTCGAGGCCGTCGACGGCGAGAAGCGCGTCTACGAGGGCCACGTCGACGCCTTCGAGATGGACCGCGAGGCCGCCGCGGAGATGGCCCGCGAAATCGAGGTCGACCACGGCGGCTACGGCTTCCTGCCGCCGTCGTCGATCTACCACCGGTTCATGACCGGCCTGACCGGCGGGAAGATGTCCTCGTCGGTGCCGGCCTCGCACATCTCGCTGCTGGACGACCCCGAGGACGGCCGCGACAAGGTGATGGCCGCGACGACGGGCGGCCGCGAGACCGCCGAGAAACAGCGCGAGCTCGGCGGCGAGCCGGACGACTGCCCGGTGTACGAGCTGTACGCCTACCTGCTGGCGGAGGCCGACGACGACCTCGCCGCCGAGGTCTACGAGGAGTGTGCGACCGGCGAGCGGCTCTGCGGCGGCTGCAAGGAGCAGGCCGCCGGGCTGATGGCGGAGTTCCTCGAGCGCCACCAGGAGGACCGCGAGGAGGCCCGGGAGCTGCTGGCCGACCTCGACGTCGACCTCGACGTCGACCGACGCTGATGGCCCGGCGCTGCTGGCTCGTCGAGCGGACCTACACCGACCGCGACACCATCGTGCTGGTGTACGCGACGCCGGACGGCGAACGGTCGTACCGCAAGGAACTCGCGGGGTCGATGCTCGGGCGGACGACGGTGACAGCCGCCGTGACGGTCGACGACGACGACCTCGAGCCGGTCGACGACGAGACGACCCGCCGGCGGTACGCCGCGGAGGCCGACCATGTCCGGGCCGACCACGAGCCGGATGACCCGCTCTAACACACCGCAGGAGAGCCTCAAGGCCTATATTCCGTCGGTCTGAAGCCGGGACCACATGGCCGCCATACAACTGGACGACGTTCACAAGTCGTTCGGCACCGTCCGCGCGCTGCGGGGGGTCGACCTCCAGGTCGACGAGGGCGAGGTGTTCGGCTTCCTCGGCCCGAACGGAGCCGGCAAGTCCACCACCATCAACATCCTCCTGGACTTCGTCCGGCCGGACCAGGGTAGCGTCAGCGTGCTCGGACACGACGCCCACGAGGAGACCGTCCCGGTGCGGGAGCGGACCGGCGTACTGCCCGAGGGGTTCGACCTCTACGAGCGGCTGACCGCCCGCGAACACCTCCGCTTCGCCATCGAGTCGAAGGAGGCCGACCAGGACCCCTACCCGCTCCTGGAGCGGGTCGGCCTCGAGGACGCCATCGACCGGAAGGCCGGCGGCTTCTCGACGGGGATGCGCCAGCGGCTCGCGCTGGCGATGGCGCTGGTCGGCGACCCCGACCTGCTCATCCTCGACGAGCCCACCTCCGGGCTCGACCCCAACGGCGCCCGCGAGCTGCGGGACATCGTCGAGAGCGAGGCCGCAAACGGGACGACCGTCTTCTTCTCCTCGCACATCCTCGGCCAGGTCGAGGCCGTCTGCGACCGCGTCGGCATCATCCGCGAGGGCGAGCTGGTCGCCGTCGACAGCATCGAGGGGCTCCGGGAGAACGTCGGCGGCGGCTCGACGCTCGTCGTCGAGGTCGACCAGGTGCCGGACGACGTCGCCCACCGGCTGAAGAGCCTCGACGGCATCGACGGCGTCGACGTCGACGGCCGGACACTCCGGGTCGGCTGTGACGACGACGAGAAGACCACCGTCATCGACGAACTGGAGGGGATGGGCGCGACCGTCCAGGACTTCTCGACGGAGGAGGCGCCGCTGGAGGACCTCTTCGCCGCCTACACGGAGGGGACGACATGAGCTTCGTCGCCGTCGCCGAGAAGGACTTCCGGGACGCCATCCGCTCGCGGCTGATGATCGTCGTCGCGGTGATGTTCGTCGTCTTCACCGGCGGCGGCATCGCCCTCGGCAACGCCGTCGGCCTCGAGAGCGGGACCGTCGTCGCGCTCATCGTTGACCTCCTGCTCCGGGGGACGGTCGTCTTCGTCCCGCTCGTCGCGCTCGGCATCGCGTACCGCTCCATCGCTGGCGAGCGGGAAAGCGGGAGCCTGAAGATGCTGCTGTCGCTGCCGAACTCGCGGCTCGACGTCGTGGTCGGGAAGTTCCTCGGCCGGTCGGCCGTCGTGGGCGTCGCCATCGTCATCGGGTTCGTCTCGATGCTCGTCGCCGCCGCCGCGACCTTCGACGGCGACATCCAGGCGGACGTCATCCTGATGTTCATGCTCGCGGCGCTGCTTTTGGCGGTCGTCTTCGTCAGCATCGCCGTCAGCGTCTCGGCGTTCTCCGAGTCGACCTTCGCGGCCGCCATCGGCGGGTTCGGGTTCTTCGTCCTGTTCCAGTTCGCCTGGGAGGGGCTCATCTTCCTGCTCCGGTACGTCGTCAACGGCTTCGAGAGGCCCGATTTCGGCCCCGGCGCGGAGACGCCGGAGTGGGTCGAGGTGCTGACGATCGTCAACCCGATGAACGGCTGGCGGCAGTCGACGGAGTGGCTCCTCCGCCGCGTCTCGGACCAACAGGAGACGGCCGGGGAGGCCGCGGATGCGTTCTACCTCGAACCGTGGTTCGGCTTCGTGGTGCTGGCGTTCTGGATCGTCCTCCCGCTGGTCGTCGGCTACCTCCGGTTCGAGTCGTCGGACCTCTGAGCCGTCGGTCGACCGTCGAACGGCCGTCCGACGGGCGGTCGGCGGCCCC
>JAHENN010000310.1 GCA_018609665.1 Haloarculaceae archaeon
AAGCGGAGCCCGAGCGCCAGCCCGAACCCGCCCCCGCTCCGGACGGCGACGACGAGGCCGAGGTACGCCGCGGCCCCGCCGACGGCCCCGGCGACGATGAACGGCGTCCGCCGGCCGGCCCTGTCGGAGACGGCCCCCCAGACCGTCGAGAAGAGGACGAACGCCGCCAGCTGGACCGCCAGGAACGCGGTGCCGGCGTCGATGGTCGGCGCCGCCCCCAGGGCGGCGACCAGCTCCTCGACGCCCGGATACACCAGCAGCTGCGTGAACAGGACGACGAAGACGACGGCCGACAGCCGGACGCGCTCGCTGCGGCTCACGGCCGGACGTCGGGCTCGGCGGTATAAATCCGGCAGGGTCGCGGCCCGACCCGGCGGCCGAGGTGTGCCGGACGTTTATGTTCCGGCACGCCGTATCCGGGGTACTTTGACTCCCGACGACACCCGCGTCTCGCTCGGCGTCGACGGCGCCGACGAGGTGTTACACGGCGGTCTCCTGCCGGCCCGGTCGTACATGCTCCGCGGCGGCGCCGGCACCGGCAAGACGATCCTCGGGCTCCACTTCCTGACCGCCGGGGCCGCGGTCGGCGACGACTGCCTGTTCGTGGCCTTCGAGGAGTCGGCGGCCGACATCCGGTCGAACGCCGAGGCGCTGGGGTTCGACCTCGACGGCGTCGAGATACTGGACCTGAGCCCCGACGCCAGCGAGTTCCTCGAGGAAGACCAGTACAGCGTCTTCGCGCCCGACGAGGTCGAGGACGCGTCGGTGACCGACCGGGTCGTCGAGGCCGTCGAACGGGTCGACCCCGACCGGGTGTTCGTCGACCCGCTCACCCAGCTGCAGTACCTGTCGGCCGACGACTACCAGTTCCGCCAGGAGGTCGCGGGGCTGATGAGCTACCTCGAGAACCGGGGGGCGACGGTGCTGTTCACCACCCAGCCGACCCCGGACCGCCCCGACGACGACCTCCAGTACCTCTGTGACGGCGCGCTGTCGGTGGCCCGCTCGGAGCACGGCCGCTCGCTGACCGTCCTGAAGTTCCGCGGCTCGGACTTCCGGAGCGGGAGCCACACGCTCCGCATCGACGGGACGGGCCTGTCGGTCTTCCCGAAGCTCGTCCCCGGCGACCACGACGGCGAGATCTCCGACGAGCGGATCGGCTCCGGCGTCGAGGCGCTGGACTCGCTGCTCGGTGGCGGCATCGAGCGGGGGTCGGTGACGGTCGTCAGCGGCCCCAGCGGTGTCGGCAAGACGACCACCGGGACGCACTTCCTCACGCAGGCGGTCGCCCGCGGCGAGGGGGCGGCGGCCTTCCTCTTCGAGGAGACGGAGGCGTCGCTCCGCTTCCGGTCGGAGGCTATCGGCCTCCCGGTCGAGGAGCAGACCGAGGCCGGCGACCTGAGCCTGGAGTACGTCGAGCCGCTGTCGCTGTCGCCCGACGAGTTCGCCGGCCGCGTGAAGGCGGTCGTCGACGACGGCGCCCGGGTCGTGATGATCGACGGCACCGCCGGGTATCGGCTCTCGCTGCGCGGCCGCGAGGACGAACTCGTCGCGGAGCTGCACGCGCTGGTCCGGTACCTCCGCAACGAGGGCGTGACGGTCGTTCTAGCCGAGGAGGTCCGCAGCGTCACCGGCGAGTTCCAGCCCACCAGCGAGAACATCAGTTACCTCGCCGACAACATCCTCTTCTTCCGCTATCTGGAGGTCCGCGGCGAGATACGGAAGGCCGTCGGCGTGCTGAAGAAGCGGCTCGGGGACTTCGAGCCGGCGCTGCGGGAGCTCCGCATCACCGGCGACGGGCTGTGGATCGGTGACCCGCTCGAGGACCTCCGCGGCGTCCTGACCGGAACGCCCGAGCTGGACGACGACTGACCGCGATGGCCCGATGAGCGACCCCGACGGGCGGCTGGACGCCCTCGAAACCACGACGCAGCGCGTGCTCCTGCTCGTGTCCGGGAACCGCGACCGCGAGCTGCTGGCCGACCGGCTGGCCGACCGCCACGAGGTGGCCGCCGCGCGTCCGGACGACGACTGGGGTAGCTTCGACCTCTGTGTCGTCGACGCCTCGACCTACCGGCAGGTCGACGACGACCTCGCGGCGGAGAAGACGGCGGCCGACAGCTACCTGCCGGTGCTACTGCTCGTCCCCGACCGGTCGGGGCCCCGCGACGCCGAGTGGCTCGCCGGCGAGCTGGCGACCACCGTCGACGACGTGCTCGTGGTGCCGGCGCCGAAACACGAACTCGACGCCCGGGCGGCGGCGCTGCTGCGGGCCCGCCGGCAGTCGCTGCGGCTGGCGCTGTACCGCCGGGCGATGGACGAGGCGACGGTCGGCATCACCATCGCCGACGCCGACCGCCCGGACAACCCGCTCGTCTACGCAAACGAGGGCTTCTGCCGGCTCACCGGCTACGACCGGGAGGCGGTGGTCGGCCGGAACTGCCGGTTCCTCCAGGGCCCCGACACCGACCCGGCGACGGTCGAGCGCCTCCGGGCGGCCATCGACGCCGAGGAGTCGGTGACCGTCGAGCTGCTGAACTACCGGCCCGACGGCGAGCCGTTCTGGAACCTGCTGACGGTGACGCCGGTCCGCGACGACGACGGCCGGGTGCGGAACTACCTCGGCTTCCAGCGGGAGGTCACCGACCGCGTCGAGCGCGAGCGCGAGCTCGAACAGTACGAGACCATCGTCGAGACGTCGACCGACCCCATCTACGTGCTCGACCCCGAGGGGCGGTTCGTCCGGGTCAACGACGCGATGCTCGAGGCCACCGGCCGCGACCGCGGGGAGCTGCTCGGCAGCCACGCCGCGACGGTGCTCGACGACGCGACCGTCGAGCGCTCCGAGCGGTTCATCCGCGAGCTGCTCGACGGCGACCGCCGGCGGGCGACCTTCGAGGGGGCCATGACGGCCGCCGACGGCACCAGCCGGGAGTTCGCCACCAGCCTCTCGCTGCTCCGGGAGGACGGCGAGTTCCGCGGGACCGTCGTCACCGCCCACGACGTGACCGACCTCCGGAACCACCAGCGCCGGCTGTCGGTGCTCGACCGGGTGCTGCGGCACAACCTCCGCAACCGGATGAACGTCGTGTTGGGGTACGCGAGGGAGGTGAGCGGCCACGACGACCCCGAGGTCGCGGCGCTCGGCGCTGCCATCGAGGACAACGCCGCCGAGCTGATGAGGCTGAGCGAGAGCGCCCGCGACTTCGAGAGCGTCATCTCCGGCACCGCGGGCCGACCCGCGCCGGTCGACGTCGCCGACCTCGTCGAGACGGCCGCCGCCGACGCCCGTCGACAGCACCCCGACGCCGACGTCGCCGCCGACCTCCCGGAGTCGGCGCCGGCGCTGGCCAGCGAGCCGTTCGCCCTGGCCGTCGAGGAACTGCTGGAGAACGCCATCGTCCACAACGACGGCGACCCGACCGTCGAGGTCTCCGTCGCCGTCGACGACGATGCCGTCTCCGTCCGGGTCGCCGACGACGGCCCCGGCATCGACGACCTCGACCGGCGGGCGCTGCTGGCCGGCAGCGAGTCGCCGCTGGAGCACGCACAGGGGCTCGGCCTCTGGCTGGTCCGCTGGACCGTCGACGCCGCCGGCGGCGAGTTCGACGTCGCCGACGGCGACCCCCGCGGCACCGTCGTCACCGTCCGGCTCCCGCGGCCGCCGTGACCCCGGCGAATGCACAGCTATTACCGACTCCGACCCCTATCGGAGACATGAGCGCCGAGCGCGCGTACCGGTGTTCGGGGTGTTTCGACCACACGGTCGACCGCCGGTTCGACACCTCGCACCTCTCGACGAACTGTCCGGTGTGTGACTCCTTCGAGCGGTTCATCAACGACGACGTCGTCGCGCAGTTCCGGGCCTTCGAGGAGTCGCCGCCCGACGCCGTCGACTGGGAGCGACTCGACCGCCGGGAGCGGCTCCTCGTCAGCGAACGCGTCGTCCGAACCGACCACAACGTCGAGGACTTCGAGGTCACGGACTGACCGTCCGGCAGCGTACGGTTCGCTCTCGCCTCGTTGCACGGGCCGAGAGTGTGTCTGCTCGTCGCAGAACGCGGGTCGAGAGCGATTCGAACCGAGCGGAGACGCTCCTGCTCGCTTCGCTGCGTATGCCGCGTCCCCCTGATTCAAATCCTTCTCTGCCGGCTCGCTCTGCTCACCGCCTCGCTGCACGGGCCGAGAGGGATTTGAACCACGGCTGGAGCAGAGCTCCTCCCTGATTCGAATCCCTCTCTCGCGTTCAGCGTCGCTCACGTTCGTTCGCGACAGCTTCACGGGCCGAGAGGGATTTGAACCCCCGACCATCTGGTTAAAAGCCAGAAGCTCTGCCAGACTGAGCTATCGGCCCGCGTCCCGCGATAGTCGTGGTTCGGGCTAAATCCTTTCGGTCGGGTGTCCCCGCCCGCGGTTACCGGTAGGCCTCGAGGGCCTCGGCGATGACCGTCCCGGGGTCGGCGTCGTCCAGCGCCGCCCGGCGGCGGAGTTCGCGGTAGGCATCGGGCGGAAGCGAGACGGTCATCCGCCCGAGGTCGACGCCCTCGGCCGCGAGGGCCGCCTCGACGCTCTCGCCGTCGTTGACCCGGGAGGCGGCCGCCCGGACCTCCCTGACCGTGAGGTCGTGGTCCAGCGTCGCCCACGCGAGCAGGAACCGCGACTCGCCGGAGACGCGGGCGATGTGCTTGGCGGCCGTCGGGGCAATCTCGCCCAGGGCGACGTGCCGGCGGACCGACCGCGGCAGGTCGTGCACTCGGGCCCACTTCCGGATGAACGACACCGTCACGTCGCCGCCGGCGCGCTCGGCGGCGGTCTTGTACGACCCGGTACCGCGGACCAGCGCCGCACACGCCGCGGCCCCCCGGAGCATGACGACGTTGTCCTCGCTGCCGACGGAGTTGTTCGCGAACCGGCCGACCGTCTCGGCGGCCGTCGCGAGGCTCTCCTCGTCGGCGGGGTCGAACCGGACGGCGCGTTCGCCGGCGAAGCGACCACGGATAACCGGATGACCGACCGGCGACTCGCGGTCGGCCGGCGGGTCGGCATCCGAGTTGTCACGCATCGAACTCGGCTACACGGAGCGAGGAGAAAAGCGTCCCGCCCCCGGCTCAGTCAGTCCTCGTCGCGCTCGTCGGACATGTGCTCCCAGATCTCGGTGCAGCCACAGCCGTCGTCGACGTCCTCGAGATGGCTGGTGTCGACTTCTTCCTCGTCGTCGTCCGCAGGTCTGCTCATCGCTCCTCCGCCTCCTCGTACAGTTCGGGAGCGACGTCCGCCGAGGTGTGCTGCCGTCTGTCCTCCCGCTGTCGATCTCTCATCACCCGTCCGTTCTATTTCCGTCCTCTTAATGCCCACACTCCGCCGGAAACGCGCCATTGCTCCGGGGTGGCGGGGGATGCTGCCCCTTCCTGTGACGGCGGCCGGCGGCGGAATCCAGCGACGGGAGCCGGATCGCCGGCCGAACGGTGTCGTGGCGAGCGTCGAGGCGACGGGCTTACGCCGCGGCGTCACCTCGGTTCGGCCGTGACCACGTCGGTACACCAGCTGGACGACGGGGCGTGGCTCAGCGTCAACGACTCCCGCGAGGTGAACGTGAGCGACCTCTGGTGGCTCGCACGGCAGGAGTTCTGCGGCTGCGAGATGGCCGACTTCCTCGCGGAGGGGTTCGTCGAGGTCGGCGTCGACCACCCGAACGTGGAGGGCCGCATCGCCGGCCAGTGTATCGCCTGCGGCGAAAGCGGCGTGACCGACTGGCTGACGCTCGGCCGGGTCGTCGACCCCGACGGGGGAGAGTTCTACGCCGTCGATCCCTCGAGCGTCCACGTCCCCGAGCGACGGCACCGGCTCGCCCGCTCCGCCGCCGCCGAACAATGAGCAGCAATTGCCGGTAGGGGCGAGACGCGGGGAGGCTTGACAAGACGGTCGGTTGTTTATGAGTTCCGCTGTAGCCATCTGTATGGCTAGCAAGGTCGAAGGCTGGAAGGACGAGGTCTACGGCGAGGAGGTCCGTGACCATCTCCTCCGGTTCGCCGAGGAAGGATGGAGCGCCATCCCGGACGAGGAACACGACGCCTGGTTCGAGCGGTTCAAGTGGTGGGGGCTGTACCACCAGCGGAAGGGCCAGGAGTCGTACTTCATGATGCGCGTCGGGACGCCGAACGGCCGGATGACGCCGGAACAGCTCCGCGTCGTCGGCGAGATCGCCCGCGACTACGCCACCGGCCCGGTCGACAACCCCGAGTTCGGCGACGCCTACTGCGACTGGACGACCCGTCAGTCCATCCAGATGCACTGGATCCAGCTGCAGGACGTCCCCGAGATCTTCGAGAAGCTGGAGGCCAACGACCTCTCGACGATGCAGGCCTGCGGCGACTCCTGGCGGAACATCGTCGGCTCGCCGATGGCCGGCCGCGACGCCGACGAGCACGTCAACGCCTGGCCCGTCATCAAGGAGCTCAACGAGACGTTCAAGGGCAACGACGACCACGCGAACCTCCCCCGGAAGTGGAAGGTCGCCGTCACCGGCGACACCCGCGGCTCCGGACAGGCCGAGATCAACGACCTCGGCTTCGAGCCGGCGACGAAGGACGGCCGGAAGGGGTTCAACGTGAAGGTCGGCGGCGGCCTCTCCCGGAAGGAGCCCCGCTTCGCCCGCGACATCGACGTCTTCGTCACGCCCGAAACCGTCCCCGACGTCGCCGGCGGCCTCTCGGCGCTGTTCCGCGACCACGGCGACCGCGACGACCGGTTCAACGCCCGCATCAAGTTCCTCGTCGACGAGTGGGGCACCGAGAAGCTCCGGCGCGTCCTCCAGGAGGACTACGTCGACTTCGAGCTCCCGACGGCCGGCGAGGACCTCCGCGAGGAGTACACCTACAACGCCGGTCGCGCCGACGAACAGGGCGACTACGTCGGCGTCCACGACCAGGTCGACGGCCAGAACTTCGTCGGCCTGTCGGTGCTCGTCGGCCGGATGGGCGCCGAGGACGTCATCGAACTGGCCGACCTCGCCGAGAAGTACGGCTCCGAACTCGTCGGGCTGACCCAGCGGCAGAACATCGTCGTCGGCGACATCGCCGACGAGGACCTCGATGACTTCCTCGCCGAGCCGCTGCTGGAGCACTACTCGCCGGACCCCCACCCGTTCATGCGGGGCTCCATCGCCTGCACCGGCACGGAGTACTGCTCGCTGTCCATCGTCGAGACGAAGAACCGGATGGTCCGGTACGCGCGGTGGCTGAAGAGCAACGTCGAACTGCCCGACGGCGTCGAGGACTTCCACATCCACCTGTCGGGCTGTACGGCCTCCTGTGCCCAGCCGCAGATCGCCGACATCTCGCTGCGCGGTATGAAGACCCGCAAGAACGGCGAGCCGGTCGAGGCGTTCGACATCGGGCTGGGCGGCGGCCTCGGCGAGAACCCCCAGTTCGCCGACTGGGTCGAGATGCGCGTCGCCGCCGACGAGGTGCCCGGCTACATCCGGAACCTGCTGTCCGTCTACGAGGAGCGCCGCAACGAGGGCGAGTCGTTCCGCGAGTTCATTGCCCGCCACACCGACGACGAACTGAACGGCCTCGCCGAGCCCGAGGAGACCTCCTACGAGGACCACTACCTCGGCAACACGAAGATGACGTGGTACCCCTACGCCGACGACAGCGAGATGGACGCCGCGCCGACGCCGGCCGACGACTGAACGCCGGCGGTCGGCCTCGTCCCGTGGTCGAGGCTCGTCTCGCCGCGCCGTGAACGGTACCGGCGAGGGAGATTTACGCCTGGCCCTCCCCGTGTTTCTGTGACCGTCAACTGTCTGTTCGTCGGGGCCGGCGACATCGCGGACGCCTACGCCGCCGGCCTGGACGGAACCACACTCTCCCTCGCCGGCGTCTGCGACCTCGACGCCGACCGGGCAACGGAGCTGGCCGAGGCTCACGGGGCGCGAGCGTTCACCGACGTCGACGCCGCCCTCGGTGACGTCGAGGCGCCGCTCGTGGTGAACCTCACGAGCCACGCCGCCCACGCCGACGTGACCGAGCGCGCGCTCGCGGCCGACCGGCACGTCTACTCGCAGAAACCGCTCGCGCTCGACGCCGAGCGCGCGGCCGACCTGCTCTCGCTCGCACGCGACCGCGGGCTGGCACTCGGGTGCGCGCCCGAGTCCCACCGCGGACCCACCCAGCGGCGGGCGGCCCGTCTCCTCGCCGACGGCCGACTCGGGCCGGTCGGGCTCGTCTACGCACACGCACACGCGGGCCGAATCACCGACTGGCACGACGACCCGTCGTCGTTTCTCGAGGTCGGCCCGCTGTACGACGGCGCCGTCTACCCGCTGTCGCTGCTGGTGTCGTGGTTCGGCCCGGTCGACCGGGTCCGGACCGCCGACGCGGTCGACGTCTGGCCCGACCGCGAGTCCCGTCGCCCGTCGGCGCCGAGCCACGTCGAGGCGACGCTGTCGTTCGTCGACGGCCCCGTCGTCCGGCTGACGGCGAGCTTCTACGCCCCCCACCGGGGACGGGAGTTCTACGGCCTCGAACTCCACGGGGACGACGGCTCGCTGTACCTCGACGGCGCGGGGGCGATGGCCGACGACCCGGAGGCCGTCCGGTTCGGCCGCGCCGGCCGCGAGTACACCCCCGTCCCGGCACAGACGCCGACCGAGTCGCTCGGGTACGTCGACGCCGTCGCCCGGCTCGCGGAGGCGGTCGACGCGGGCAGGCGGCCACGGGCATCCGCACGGCGGGCCGCACACGTCGTCGCCGTCTGCAACGGCATCGAGCGGGCCGCCCAGGAGTGCGGCCCGGTATCGGTCCGTGACTTCGCCGCGACGGCGGTTCCGACGCCCGCGCCGACGGTCCGGCCGCCGTCGACGGGAGACGACGGCCGCCCGACCGGCTCGGGCGCCGCACTCCGGCTCCCGCCGGTCGGCTTCGGCTGTTCGCGCTACCGCGACGGCGAGTACGTCGACCGCGCGGACTCCATCGAACAGGCGCTGGACGCCGGCTACCGGCTGCTGGACTCCGCGGAGCTGTACGGCAACGAGTTCCGCATCGGCGACCGCCTGGCCGCACCCGGCGCCCCGGACCGCGACCGCGTCTTCCTTCTCGGGAAGGTCTGGCGGACCAACCACCGCCGCGAGCACCTCCTGGAGGCCTGCTCGGGGAGCCTCGAGGAACTCGGCGTCGACGCCTTCGACTGCTACACGCTCCACTGGCCCGAGGCCTGGGCCCACCGGGGGCCGCTCTCGCGGCTCGCCGAGAGACCCGTCGAAAAGCAGGAGGCGCTGACGTTCCCCGAGGACGCGAACGGGAACGTCGAGACCGCCGACGTCTCGCTGGAGCGTGCGTGGGCGAACCTGGAGGCGGTCCACGAGCGCGGGTTGACCCGGACGCTCGGGGTCTGTAACGTCAGCGTCGCACAACTGGACCGGATTCTCGACGTCTGCACGATACCGCCGGCGGTCGTGCAGGTCGAGCGGCACCCCTACCGACCGCGGACCGACCTCGTCCGGCGGTGTCGCGACCTGGGCATCCGCGTGGTCGCCCACTCGCCGCTGTCCGCGCCGGGGCTGCTCGACGAGCCGGTCCTCGCGGCCGTCGGCGAGGAACACGGCCTCCCGCCGGCCGGGGTCGTCCTCGCCTGGAACGCCACCCGCGGGGTCGTTCCCATCCCGTCGAGCACGACGCCTGACCACATCGTGGCGAACGCCAGGGCGGTCGGTCGGCGGCTGGACGACGACGCCCTCGCCCGCATCGACGCGCTCGAGGACCCCTCGTTCGAGCGCTGAGCCGACGGCGTGGCGTCGAGTCCTCCTCCAGCCCCCGAGAAAAGAAGACGGGTGGACCGAAACGGCGAGCGCCGCGAGGGCGTTCGAGGTGACGACGTCGAAGAAAGCGCGAACTGACCGAACCACTCACTACACCCCCCGTATCGAGCGAACCGGTACGGCGCGACGGTTCCGACGGACGACTCAGAGCTCGCCGCCGACGACGTAGAACCCGGTCGTGGTGTCGGGCACCGCGGCCCACCGGGTCGCGTCGGGACGCCGGATCTCCGCGGGGCCGAACTCGTAGCGGCCGGAATCCTCGGGCACGTCGACGAAGTACTCCAGGTCGTAGCTGCCGGCCGGTCCCTCGAAGTAGACCTCCCGGACGCCGAGGTGCGGGCGCGGCGCGACGGCGGTGATGGCCTCGGTTTCGACGTAGACGTCGGCGGTGTACGGCACTCGGTCGCGGAGCAGGACGGGCGCCCCGGCGTCGATCGACAGCCCGACCCGGGCGGTGCCGCCCTCGACGTAGACGCTGCCGCCGGTCTCGCGGGACCCGGTGGCGTCGACCTCGGTCGGACGGTCCGGTCGGCCGGCGTCGGAGTCGGTGACCCACCGGTAGATGAACTCGATGGCCCGCTCGCTGGCGCGGGCGGCGTTATGGGCCCGCGCCGAGAGGACGACGTTGGCCTCGGCGCCTTCGAGTTCGGGGCTGTCGGGGTTGTCGGCGTAGAAGTAGTCCAGGTTCCCGCGGATGGTGTAGTAGTCGACGTCGCCGGGCGTCTCCGACGGGTTGTTGAGCCGGTGCAGCGGGCCGCCGGGGGCGGTGCAGTCCGGCGAGATGAACCCGCAGACGCGGTTGGCGCCGGGGCCCTGCTCGCAGCCGGGGCCGCAGGTCGAGGTGCCCTCGTTGGCGCCGGCACAGCCGACGAACGTGTCGACGACGTCGTACCGCGGGCCGACGCCGACGTCGAACCGCTCGTCGACGCCGGCGAAGGCGTCGCTGTCGGCCATCCAGAACCGGACGCCGGTGACGCCGAGGCTGTGGCTCACCACGTCGACGGTGTCGGCGCCGGTGTAGTCGAGGACGTTCGCCACGAAGTCGTCCAGTTGTCGGGCCATCTCGTCGTGGGTGGCACTTTCGTTCTCGAAGGTGATCGACCACAGCTGGTCGCCGCCGTAGCCGCGCCGCAGGTAGCGGGTGGCGTGGTCCGACCAGTCGCAGGCGTCGCGGGTGTTGCCGTGGACGAAGACGACGGGGTTCTCGCCGCCCGGCAGCCCCGGGTCGGTGGCGTGGTACTCGTGGCCGCCCCAGCCGCCGTAGGCGCCGCCGGTGTCGAACGGCAGGTAGCGGTCGTCGGTGCGGTCGACGTCGCACCCGGTGCCGCCGAGGCCGGCGAAGGGGTTGCCCTCGACGTCGTCGTGGTTCGCGGCGGCGGTGCCGGTCGCCGCCAGCGCGCCCGTCGCGGTCGCCGCCCGCAGGAACCGCCGCCGGTCGAAGCCGGGAACTGGGTCGCTCATCGCCCGCCCCTGCGCCGGTGTCGTAAAAACGCGTTGTGACAAACCCGTCCAACTCGGGCGGGGTCGGCGCGCGGGTCGGCCGTTCGACTCCCAGCCGGCGGGCTGACGGAGGCGGCCGGCACCCACCGTCGGTCGGCACGTCCGGCGACGGGACCGGACGGACGAGGCCGTCGGGGCGGGTGACGGCGCCAGCGCGGGCCGCCTCGGCCCGCGGGAGCGGGCCCGGGGCGTGGTGAACGGTTATGTGCGTGGACCCGAAACGATGGAGTCATGCTGGACGTCACCATGGAGATGGAGCAGTTCGACTGCCCCTTCATCGACACGACCGTCGACCACGAGGTGGCGTTCTCGACGATGCACTGGCAGCTCGACGCGGCCGCCGAGGAGCTGGAGACCCGCCTCGTCGTCGAGGGGGCCGACAGGGGCGCGCTCGACAACGGGCTGTCGGCGCTGCGGGCCCACGAGAACATGACCGACTACCGGCTGTTCACCAGGCAGGGCGACACCGCGATGATCCGGGCGGTCATCGAGGAGACCGACGCCATGGAGACCATCCACGAGGGCGGCGGCTACATCACCGGGCCGTTCCACATCGAGGGCGGCTCCGAGCGGTGGCAGGTCGGCTTCGACGACGGCGGAACCGCCGACGAGACCCTGTACGAGCTCGACAAGAACAACGAGTACGAGGTCACCGCCCGCTCGGACCTGGAGCTGGACCAGCTGTTCGACGTGCTGACGAACGCCGACGCGGCGACGACGATGCTGGACGTCTGCCGGTCGCTGTCGGCCGTCGAAAGAGAGACGGTCCAGGCCGCCGCCGAGGCGGGCTACTTCGACAGCCCGCGGCAGGCGACGCTGTCGACGCTGGCAGAGGAGTTCGGCGTCTCGACGACCGCCGTCTCGAAGAACATGCGCCGCGGCGAGCGGAAGGTGCTCGGCGGGCTGGTCGAGGCGCTCGAGCAGGTCGACGACTGACGTACGGGCGTCGCGGGCGACAGGTCGGCGACGACCGGCGGGCGCCCACGGGCGGCGGACGACCCCGGCAGAGCGACCCGGGCGCCGTACGGGACCGACGGTTGATACTCGAACCCGCCGTTTTTCGATGCGGCAGTCGTGACGTTTGTGGCATGCAACGTCGGAGGCCGCGGACGGCCGGGAGGCGAACATGACCGACCGCGAGTCCGGGCTGGACCCGCAGGCCGAGACGCTGCTGGAGGAACTGGAGTCGGGCATCGCTCCGCCGTCGTCGTCGCTGTCGGTCGAGACGGGCCGGGCGCTCCTCGACGACCTCTTCGCCGTCGAGGCGCCGGAGCCGGTCGGCGAGGTCGTCGACCTGGGCATCCAGGGGCCGAACGGGGCGGTTCCGCTCCGGATCTACGTCCCCGAGGGCGAGGGCCCGTTCCCGGTCTTCGTCTTCCTCCACGGCGGCGGCTGGGTCCGGGGGTCGCTGGACGCCTACGACGGGCCGTGTCGGCTGCTGGCGGCCGAGGGCGACTGCGTCGTGGTCTCGGTCGACTACCGCCGGGCGCCGGAACACCCCTTCCCGGCGGGGTTCGAGGACTGCTACCGGGCGATCGAGTGGGCGGCGACCCACGCCGCCGACCTCCGGGGGGACCCGGACCGGGTGGCCGTCGGCGGCGACAGCGCCGGCGGCAACCTCGCGGCGGCGGCGGCGCTGGCCGCCCGCGACCGCGGCGGGCCCGACCTCGACCGCCAGGTGCTCGTCTACCCGTCGGTCAACCCGCCGTCGGTCCGGTGGTTCGACTCCTACGACGACTACGGGACGGGCTACTTCCTGGAGATGGACAGCGTCGAGTGGTACCTCGAGCAGTACCTCCAGCGGCCGGCGGACACGGGCAACGCCTACGCCTTCCCGCTGCGGGCCCGCAGCCTCGCGGACCTGCCGACGGCGACGGTGCTGACGGCCGGCTTCGACCCGCTGGCCGACGAGGGCGCCGCCTACGCCGACCGCCTCGAGGCCGACGGCGTCGACGTCGAACACCTGCGGTACGACGCCCAGATTCACGGCTTCTGCAGTCTCTACGAGCAGATCGACGCCGGCCGGGCCGCCCTCGAGGCGCTCGCCGGCCGCGTCGGCGGCGACCGCGGTTGACATGTGAACCTCCCCCCTTTTTGACGGTCTGTGAGAACGTTTCACTATGGTAGGCGACCAGACACGGCGACAGTGGATCAAGGCCGCGGCAGCGGGAACGGTCGGGCTCGGAGTGGCCGGCTGCACCGGAAACGGCGACGGCGACGGCAACGGCGACGACACCGGCACCGGCACCGCCACCGGGACCGGCGACGGCGCCGGCGGGGCGGCCGCCGAGGGGACCGTCAGGATCGGCGTCATGCAGCCGCTGACGGGCGGCGTGCAGTACTACGGCCAGCAGTCGCTGTGGGGCTTCCTCTCGGGGCTGGCCTACAAGCACGACCAGGAGCCGCCGGACGTCTCGACGGCCGGCACCGAGACGATCGAGGCCGGCGACGTGACCTACGAGCTGGTCGTCGAGAACTCGGAGTTCAGCGCCGACACGGCCCAGACCGTCGCCCAGGACCTCGTGCTGGACCAGGAGGTCGACATGCTGTTCGGCGTCGCCTCCTCGGACGCCGCCAGGCGGGTCATCGAGACGGTCGTCCTCGAGGCGAACGTCCCGTACGTCGCCGGTCCGGCGGCGTCGGCCGGCATCACGTCCGACGCCGACCTCTGCAACGAACTCGTCTTCCGGGCCAGCGAGAACACCGCGATGGACGCCCGGTCGGGCGGCCGCTACGTCGCCCGGGAGACGGACGTCGAGCGGGTGTTCATCATGGCCGCCGACTACTCCTTCGGGCGCGCGGTGGCGGAGAACTACCGGGCCGTCCTCGAGAGCGAGGGCATCGAGATCGTCGGCGAGCGGTTCGTCCCCCGGCAGACGGAGGCCGGCGAGTTCGAGGGGCTGTACAGCAACGCCGTCGAGGCGAACGCCGACGCGGTCATCGGCGGCTTCACCGTCCAGACGCTGCCGGCGTTCCTGCAGACCGGCCTCGCCGGCGACTACGGCCTCCGGATGTTCGGCGGCTTCGCGACGGAGATCTCCACGGCGGCCGTCGGCGGCGTCGCACAGAACGTCCTCGGCGAGGACTTCACCGCCCAGGACATCCGCGACGCCAAGCTCGGGCCCTTCACGACGCGGTACCACTGGAACCAGTACGACAACGAGATCAACGACGCCTTCGTCGACTCCTACACCTCGACGTACGGCAAGGTGCCGGACCTGTTCACGTCGGGAACGTTCGCGGCGGCCTCCTCGATCGTCCAGGCCGTCGAGGCCGGCGGCTCCACGGACGGCGCCGACATCGCCGCCGAGATGCGCGGCATGACGGTCGCCGAGACGCCGAAGGGCACCGACGCCTACGCCTACCAGGAGTACAACAACCAGGCCCGCTCGGAGATGACGGTCGCCTATCCGGTGCCGAACGACGAGGCGAACTGGGAGGCGCCGATCAAGCCGGGCGAGCCGCTGGCGCGAATCTCCGCCGACCGGACGACCCTCTCCGACGACGAGACGGACTGTTCGCTGTAATGGTGCTGCGCACGAGCGGGCTCACCAAGCGCTTCGGCGGCGTCAGCGCGGTCGACGGCGTCGACTTCGAGCTGGGCGAGGAGTGCTGTTCGCTCATCGGCCCCAACGGCGCCGGCAAGACGACGTTCTTCAACCTGCTGACGGGCGTGCTGTCGCCGACGGCCGGCAGCGTCGAGTACCGCGGCGACGGCGGCTACGTCGACATCACCGACCGCGCCCCCCACGAGACGGCGCTGGCGGGCATCCACCGCTCCTACCAGATCACCAACGTCTTCGCGGCGTCGACGGTGCTGGAGAACGTCCGGATCGCCGCCCAGGCCCACGGCGACGACTCCTGGCGGGCCTGGCGCAACGTCGACGCCTTCCCGGAGTACGAGCGGGAGGCCCGGCGGATCCTCGACCGCGTGGGGCTGGCCGGCGACGCCGACGCCGTCGCCGAGACGCTCAGCCACGGCGAGAAGCGCAACCTCGAGGTCGCCGTCGCGCTGGCCGGCGACCCGGACGTGCTGCTGCTCGACGAGCCGACGGCCGGCGTCTCCAGCGACGGCATCGGCGAGCTGACCGACCTCATCGACGACATCGCCGACGACCACGCGGTCCTGCTCGTCGAACACAACATGGAGGTCGTGATGGAGGTCAGCGACCGCATCGCCGTTCTCAACCAGGGGTCGCTCATCGCCGACGACGACCCCGAGGCGGTCCGCAACAGCCGGCGCGTCCAGGACGCCTACCTCGGCGGCTACGAGCGCGAGGCGGGCGGAGGTGAGCCCGCGTGAGCCTGCTCGAGGTCGACGACGTCCACAGCTACTACGGCGAGAGCCACGTCCTGCGGGGCGTCTCGCTGTCGGTCGACCGCGGGGAGACCGTCGCGCTCATCGGGCGCAACGGCGTCGGCAAGACGACGACGCTGCGGTCGGTGCTCCAGCTGACGCCGCCGCGGCGCGGGACGGTCACCTACGACGGCACGGACGTCACCGGCCGGCCGACCCACGAGGTCGCGCGGATGGGCGTCGGCTGGGTGCCCGAGGAGCGGCGGATGTTCTCGCACCTGACGGTCGACGAGAACGTCCGCATCGCGACGCCGCCGGACGGCGACGTCGGGGCCGCCTTCGAGACGGCCTACGACGCATTCCCCGAACTGGAGGACCACCGCGACCGCGAGGCGGGGGACCTCTCGGGCGGCCAACAGCAGATGGTCGCCATCGCGCGGGGGCTGGTCGGGCAGAACGAGACGCTGCTGGTCGACGAACCGAGCGAGGGGCTGGCGCCGCAGATCGTCGAGGCCGTCGCCGACGCGCTGTCGGCGGTCGCCGCCGAGACGACGGTGCTGCTCGTCGAGCAGAACTTCCCGCTGGCGATGGACCTCGCCGACCGGTTCTACCTGCTCGACCACGGAACGGTCGTCGAGTCCGGCTCGACCGAGGACGTCACCCGCGAGGACGAGACGATACGGAGGTATCTGTCGGCGTGACCGCCGCCGTCGCGGCCGAGGCCGTGCCGCTGTTCGCGCCCGTCGACGTCGGCATCCGGGCCGTCTCGAAGGCCGCCCTCTACGTCGTCATCGCCAGCGGCCTCAGCCTCATCTTCGGGCTGATGGGCGTGCTGAACTTCGCCCACGGCTCGCTGACGATGCTCGGCGCCTACCTCGGCGGTGCGGTCATGGTCGCGACGGTGTCGGCCGGGACCGGCGGGGCCGCGCGGTTCGCCCTGTTCTTCCTGGCGGCGGCGGCCGTCTTCGGGCTGTTGACCGCCTTCGGCGCCGCCGTCGAGGTGGCGCTCATCCGGCCCATCTACGACCGGGAGCCGCTGTTCCAGATCCTGCTCACCTTCGGGCTGGTGCTGGTGCTCGACGAGGCGGCCCGCATCGTCGTCGAGCTGGGCGGCCTCCAGCCGCAGACCACCTGGCAGGACGCCCTCGGGACCGCCCCGGGGTTCCTCGAGGCCCGCTACGACCTGCTCGGCGTCAGCACTCAGTGGGCGCTCTACGCCTTCGAGGCGCTCGTGGGGCTGGCCGTCGTCGTCGCCATCCTGCTGTTCCTCACCGAGACCCGGTACGGCCTCTACATCCGCGCCGGCAGCGAGGACGCCGAGATGGCCCAGGCGCTCGGGGTCGACATCCGGCGGGCCTTCACCGTCGTCTTCGGCGTCGGCGCCGGGCTGGCCGGGCTGGCCGGCGTCCTGCTGATGTGGGACCCCCGGTTCGGCGCCAGCGTCCCGCTGAGCGTCGAGACGCTGCTCGTCGCGTTCATCGTCGTCATCGTCGGCGGGCTCGGCTCGTTCAAGGGCACCGTCGTCGCCGGCGTCCTCGTCGGCTTCGTCGACGCGCTGATGTCGTGGCTGTTCATCAACGTCGTCGACTTCCCCGGCCTGCCGGAGCTGGTGCTGTTCGCCGTGCTCGTGACGGTG
>JAHENN010000311.1 GCA_018609665.1 Haloarculaceae archaeon
GATGCCGACGGTCTTCAGCGCCTCCTCGGCGCGGCGTTCGGCCGCCGCCGGCGGGATGCCGTGGTAGCCGGCCTTGTGCTCCAGCACCTCGTGGATGGGGAAGAACCGGTCGACGTTGAACTCCTGCGGCGAGAGCCCGATCCGGTCGCGGGCCTCGCGGTACTCCTCCTCGACGTCGTAGCCGAACACCTCGGCGGTCCCGCCGTCCTTCCGGACGAGGCCGACGAGGACGTTGATAAACGTGGTCTTGCCGGCGCCGTTGGGGCCGAGCAGGCCGAAGAACTCCCCGCGTTCGACCTCGAAGGACATCCCGTCGAGCGCCTGCACGTCGCCGTACGACTTCCTGAGGCCGTCGGCGCGGATCGCGGGTTCCATACCGAAAAGAGACGGTCGGCGCGGTTAAGACTGCTGAACCGCACGGCCGAACGGTGCCGTCCGGCACGCAGGTATAAGTCGCCCGGAATGTGCGGCGATGGAGCTACGGGCTGGCGTTCGGACCACCGTACATGGACAGACGGAGCTTCCTCGGGGCGGCCGGAACGGCAGGGCTGACGGCTCTGTTCGGGACGGGCGTCGCCGCCGGCGAGGCGAACTACACCCGCGAGGAGTACCGCGTGGAGTCGTTCGACGGCGTCGAGATTCCGGCGGTGCTGTTCGTGCCGGACGGCGGCGCCGACGCGACGCTGCTGGCGACCCACGGCTGGGGCGGCTCGAAGGAAAGCGTCGAGGGGTACGCCCCGCTGGCGGCCGACAACGGCTACGCGCTGGTCGTCTGGGACCAGCGCGGCTTCGGCGAGTCGACCGCCGAGGTCGGCCTCTCCGGACCGAAGGAGGTGGCCGACGTCTCGGCGCTCATCGACTTCGTCGCCGCCGACGACCGCATCGAGAGCCCGGACGGCCCCCGAATCGGCATGCTCGGCGCCTCCTACGCCGGCGGCATCCAGCTGAACGCCGCCGCCGTCGACGACCGCATCGACGCGCTCGTCCCCGTCATCCCGTGGCACGACCTCGCGTTCTCGCTGGTGCCGAACGGCGTCCCGAAGCTCGGGTGGACGTCGCTGCTGTACGGCTCCGGCATCGCGGCCTCGCGGGGGCTGTCCGGCCCCGACCCGGAGAACCTCCGGCGCGGCGTCTCCCCGCGGCTCCACGAGCTGTACGCGAAGACGACGGCCCGGAACCGCCTGCCGCCGGAGGGCGAGTCGTTCCTCTCGGTCCGGTCGACCGTCGCGAAGGCCGACCGCATCGACACGCCCGCCCTCGTCGTCCAGGGGTGGCCCGACACGCTGTTCACCCCCAACGAGGGCCGCCGCATCGTCCGGGACCTCCGGGCCGACGGCGTCGACTCGCGGCTCGTGCTGTTCGACGGCGGCCACACGCTCACGGAGACGCCCGCCCCCGAGGAGCAGGTCGCCGAGATCGAGGCGATGGCCATCGAGTGGTTCGACCGGCACCTCCGGGACGGCGACGCCGACATCGCGCCGCTGACCTACTGGGACGTCCAGAACGGGGAGTTCCGCGAGGCCGACGGCTTCCCGCCGAGCGACGCGACGGTCGTGGAGCCGACGCTCGCCGACCTGGAGGGCGAGGGGACGAGCGTCGTCGCCAACAGCGGCGCGCCGACGTCGACGAGTCACTTCTCGCCGGAGAACACCGACGCCGCGCCCGTCTCCGTCGCCACGTTCGACCTCGAGGTGGGGAGCGACCTGGAGGTGCTGGGCGTTCCCGAACTGTCGCTGTCGGTGACGCCGCTGGGCGCCCGGGCGTTCCTCTTCGGAAAGGCCTATCACGTCGCCGACGGCGAGGCGACGCTCATCAACAACCAGGTCGCGCCGGTCGCAATCGAGGGAACGCCCGGCGAGTCCCGGCGCGTGGAGTTCGAACTGGTCGGCTTCCAGCGGCAGTTCTCGGCGGGCGACACGCTGCGGGTCGCGCTGGCGTCGACCGACGCCGGCTTCGCCTCCGCCCGACGGGGCGCCGGCGCCGCCGTCGACCACGCCGGGTCGACGCTGTCGCTGCCGGTCGTCGGCGGCCGGGGCGGGGGCGGCGGGGGCAGCGGGAGCGGCGACGTCTCGGTGTCCCGCGAGGCGGACGGGTCGGTGCTGACCGGCGGCGCCCACACCCGGCAGGAACTGACGGTCGACGGCGGGCCGACGTTCGTCCGCGACCGCACGCCGGAGGGGTGGGTCGTCGCGGCCGCGAACCGGCCGTACACCCGGACGGCGCCGCCGGAGACCGAGGAGAACTACGTCGAGTTCAGGGGTGCCGTCGAGGACGACACGCCGGGCTACATCGCCCGGGCGCCGTCGGGCGTCGACGAGACGGGCCTCTACACGTTCGGACCGGTCGAGGTCAGCGACGGCGGCGAGGAGTGGACGGCCCTCGAGGGAACCGACACGACGGTCCTGCTCGTCGGCGCCGACGCTTAGCGGCCGCCGATCTTCGAGCGGGAGATGGCGACGCCGCCGGGGGAGATGATGATCTGGTCGTCGTCCTTCTGGACGATGTCGCCGCCGACCTCCTCGGCGACCTGCCGGAGCTCGTCGGAGATGTGCTCCATCGTCCGGTCGGTCGTGCTGTGGCGGGTGATGTCGGCGACGACGATGTCGCCGTCGTAGACGGCATCCTTGATGTCGATGACGTCCGTCTGCTGGCTGATGGAGGCGAACCGGATCTGCATCGACGCCTCCGTCGGGGCGGTCTCGAAGTCGTCCGTGTCCAGTTCGACGTAGTCCTCGGCGCTGTGGGAGTCATCGCCGAAGAGCGTGCTCATGAGGCCCATGCGTCCGTCACCGGCGGCTGAGGGGAAAGGCTTTACGTCCGACGGAGAGCCGACGCAGGCGACGGCGGGAGCAACCCCCCGAGCACCGCGGGGCGGGCGGACGTGACGCCCGACGCCGGGCCCGCGAGCGGCGACGCGGGAACACAGGTTTTTGCAGCACGGCGGCGGAGTGACTCGCGTGACGTTCAGCATCTGTGTCCACGAGCCCTACGAGGACGACGACGGCGAGCCGCAGCACCGCTTCGGCGTCGCCGTGACGACGCGGCTGGCCGGCGTCGGGACGCTCTGTCCGTTCGCGAGCGAGAACGGCGCCGTCGCGACACAGAGTCTCGTCAACGTCGAGCTCGGCCGGCGGGGCCTCGACTACCTCGCCGACGGCCTGGCCGTCGACGACGCCCTCGAGGCGCTGCTGAACGCCGACGACGGCGCGGCGAACCGGCAACTGCACGGCGTCGACGCCGACGGCTCGTTCGTCTTCTCCGGCGAGGAGTGCAAGCCGTGGTTCGGCCACCACGACGGCAGCGACGCCGTCGACGGCGGCTACACCGTCGCCGGCAACCTGCTGACCGGCGAGGAGACCGTCGAGGCCGTCGCCGACGCCTACGAGGCGGCGGCACCCGCGGCGGACGCCGGGCCGACGAGACTCGACGACGGGCCGGCCCCGCTGTCGGCGCGGCTGGTCGACGCCCTCGCGGCGGGCCACGAGGCCGGCGGCGACAAGCGCGAGGAGTTGACCGTCCAGAGCGCCGCCCTCCTCGTCGAGGACACCGAGGAGCGGGCCTTCGACCGCGCCTTCACCGACCTCCGGGTCGACGCCACCGAGACGCCGGTCGCGGACCTCCGGGAGACTCACGAACTCGCCGTGCAGGGCCACGCCGACGCGATGGAGCGGTACGAGGACGCCTACGAGGAGGACGCGATGGACGAGACGACGGAGTGACGGCGGGTCGGTCCCGGCCCGCGGCGGCGCGGAACCGCCAGGAATAAATGTTGGTTTATATTGTTCGAAATTAATGTCTCGGGTGGAACGCCGCCATCGGGACGTGCGGCCGACCCGTCGTGCCGTGCTGGCGGCCTGCGGCGCCGCGCTCGCCGCCGGCTGTACGGCGCCCGACGTGATCGGCGGCGGTCGCGAGGACGTCGAGGCGCTGTCGTGCGACCGAACGGGCGGCTGGCGGCAGCATCAGGGCGACGCCGCCAACAGCGGCGTGGCGACGCCTCTCCCGGCAATCGACGGTGAGCGGGACGTACTCGTCGAGGGCCTCGACGAGCTGGCGGTAGGCGCCGGCGTCGCCGTCGACGCCGACGGCCGGGCGTTCACCGGCGAGGAGCGGGCCGTGCTGGCCGCCGACCCGGACGACGGGGCGGAACTGTGGCGCCGCTCGCTCCGGACCGACGTGGTCGGAACCCCGGTCCTCTCCTGTGACGGCGTGGTGGTCCAGACGCGCGTCCGGACCGTCGCCCTGGACGCGGTCGACGGGTCGGTGCTCTGGAAGCGGGAGCAGAACAACGCCAAGGGTGCCCCCGTCGCCGACGGGGAGACGCTGTACGTGCCGGACGACATCACCGGCGCGCTCGACGTCGCGAGCGGCGAGGTCCGGTGGACCGCTGAGTTCGACGAGGGCGTCTCCCCGCAGGGGTGCTGTCTCGCGGACGGAACGCTCGTCCTCTGCGGGCGACGGGACGGCGGCGGGTTCCTCGCCGGGGTGGACCCCGAGTCGGGCGAGCGACGGTGGCGGACGGACCTCGGAGTTCGGGTGAACGCTGCGCCGGTGTCTCGGGAGGGAACGGTGTACGTTCCCGACGAGGCGAACGGGGTCCACGCGGTCGCGGCGGCGTCGGGCGAGCGGGTCTGGCGCGCCGAACCCTACGAGCCGTATCCCGGCGACCGCCGTGGGTCGACGCCGACCGTCGTCGGGTCGACGGTGGTGGTCCCCGGCGGGAACGGGGCGAAGACGGTCGGCGTAGACGCCGAGACCGGGGCGTCCCGCTGGCGCATCGAGACCGGGCCGGTGCTCGCCCCGCCGCTGTCGACCCCCGACGGTGCGCTCGTCGGGACGGCCAACGAGGGACTGTTCCTCGTGAGCCCGGACGGCGAGGTCGTCGCCCGCGCGACCGACACCCGGGCCGGCGCCCCGATGGCGCTGACCGACGCCGGCCTGTTCTACAAGACGCTCGGGCCCGGAACGCGGGTCGAACTCGTTCGCATTCCCGGATAGCCGGACCCGCCGTCGAGCGTGTCAGGTTGTTCTATTGGAGTGTAAATAAAAAACCGTCGACCCCGGTTCGTCAGCCTTCTCGAAGGGCCACCACGGTCCCGCCGCCACGACGGCGGCGGTAAGCAACTGGAACAGCAAGACTCCGATGCCGCCCAGACGAGCGCCCTGTAACGGGACCAGCGGCCCCGGTATGTACATCGAGCGGCCGGCCATGCCGGGGGGCGCCAATGGTTCGGTCGTCGGCGGGGTCCCGTGGGCCGGGGGTTAGACCCGGAACTCGTAGAGGTCGTCGCCGACGTGGTGGAGGGTGTCGACGACCTTCCCGGAGTCGCCGGTCATGTCGTCGCCGTCGGTCTCGGCGCGGCCGACCGCCAGCGCCTTGCCGTGCTGTTCCTCGACGACGACGACGAGGTCGCCGGGGGCGATGTCGTCGGTGGCCTCGACGATGCCGGGTCGCATCACGTTGGCGCCGTCGGAGACGAAGGAGATGGCGCCGGCGTCGACCGTGACGACGTGGCCGTCCGGCGGGTGGGCGTTGGCGCCGCGGACGGTCAGGAAGCGGTCGCCGTCGAAGGAGGCCACCAGCGGGTCGCCGTCGACCAGCACGACCTCGCGGTCGACGTCGGTGAACTCGACGCGCTCGTAGTCGTCGCCGTCGAGGTCGACGCCGAGGCGGTCAGCCAGCGACGCCGCGAGGTCGTCGATCTCGTCCGAGCGGAGGTGGTGCCGCGACTTGACGTCCATGTCCGGCGTTGTGGCCGTCGCCGTCTAAAAGCCGTGGTCCGTGCCGCCGTCTCGGCCGCCCGCGCGAGCGCCGCGGGGAGACGTTGGAGCGCCGCGGGGAGACGTGGGTTTGATGATCGGCGACCGTCGAGAGCCGATGTGTCCGACCGACTCAGAGTCCTCTGCGTCCGCGGGGCCGACGACGGGGGACGGGCCCTCGAGCGGGCGGACGGGCAGATGGCGGTCGAGACCACCGGGACCGTCGACGAGGCGCTGACGCGGCTCGAGGAGGGCGTCGACTGCGTGGTCGCGGCGGGCGCCGGGTCGGACGAGGGGGTCGTCGGGGCCGTCCGGGAGGCGCATCCGGCGGTGCCGGTCGTGACCTTCGGC
>JAHENN010000312.1 GCA_018609665.1 Haloarculaceae archaeon
AGCGAGGGGTCCTCCGCCAGCGCCGACAGCACCGGCCCGATCCCCTCGTTGGGCAGCTCGCCGTCGGCGGCGAGCTCCAGGACGGCCAGCAGGTGGTCGTCGATGAGCCGTCCGACGGGGACGTCGTCGCGCCGCAGCTCCGTCAGCGTCCCCTCCAGCGTATCGGCGGCGGTCGTCGGGTCGACGCCCCGCTCGACGGCGGCCTCGAAGGTCGGCGTGTGTTCGCCGTAGGCGACCTGTTCGGCCAGCCCGGCGTCGAGGCCGTGCTCCTCGCGGTAGCGGTCGGTCTTCTCGGTCAGCAGCTCCGGCGGATCGACCGCCGAGGGGTCCGGCTCGACGGGCGGGACGTCCGTCTCTGGGTACATCCGGGCGGCGCCGGGCAGCGGCCGCAGGTACCGGGAGGTGCCGTCCTCGTCGGCGCCGCGGGTCTCCTCGGGGACGCCCTCGATGGCGGTCGCGGCGCGGTCGGCGACGGCGTCGACCGCCCGCTCGGCGACGTCGGCGTCGGCGGCCACCAGCGCGACGGCGTCTCCCTCGCCGGCATCCACGGCCGTCCGCAGCGCCGCGACCTCCTCGCTCGTGACGCCGTAGGCCGGCAGCTCGTCGGTGTGGAAGATCCCGCCGGCGCCCTGTCGCTTGGCGTGGTCGGACAGCTCCGTGCCGAGCCGGCGGTCCGGCTGTATCTCCCGGCCGACGAGGCCGTCGAACCCCTCCAGGCGGACCGCGGCCACCGTCTCGGCGCCGGCGATGACGCCGCTGTCGGTGTCAGCGAAGACGTCGGTCACGTCCTGCGGTTCGGCCACCGCGGCGTCCCGTGCCCGCAGCTCCTCGGCGACTTCCAGCAGCTCGACCTGCCGGCCGACCTCGTTTGCGACGATGTCGTCGATGTCCTCGAGGCTCTGGACGCCCTTCAGCTCGACGCGCGCGCCCGCCTCGATGGAGACGTTGACGTCCTGACGGATGGTGCCAAGCCCGCGCTTGACGCGGCCGGTCGACCGCAGCAGCATGCCGATGCGCTCGGCGGCCTGTTTCGCCTGTTCGGGCGTCCGGATGTCGGGGTTCGTCCCGATCTCCACGAGCGGCACCCCCAACCGGTCCAGTCCGTACGTGACGCCGCCGTCGCGGTCCTCGATCCGGGCGGCGGATTCTTCTTCCAACAACAGGTCGGCGACCCCGACGGGGCCGGCGTCGGTCTCGATCTCGCCGTCGGTCGCCAACAGCGTCGACCGCTGGAAGCCGGAGGTGTTGGAGCCGTCGACGACGATCTTCCGCATCACGTGGGCCCGGTCGACGACCGTACAGTCAAGCAGGGCGGCAATCTCGAGGGCGACCTCGAGGGCCTCCTCGTCGAGCCGGTGGGGCGGTTCGTCGTCCTCCTCGACCAGACACGTCGAGTCGAAGGCGAGGTACTCGAACTCGCGGTCGACGCGGGACTCCTCGAGGGCGGCCTCGTCGAGCTCGCCGAGCTCGGACTTCGTCGGGTGGAGGTACCGGGTGAACGACCGGACGGACTCCTCGGGGTCGCGGCGCTCCGTCGGGCAGTTACAGAACAGCTTCGTCGCCGTGTCGAGCTGCTGGTGGATCTCCAGCCCGGCGACGAGCCCCAGTTCCTCGTAGTCGTGGCTCATTGCCAGCGACTGCGGCGGCGAGCGTCAAAAAAGACACCATCCGCCGGACGTCACGAGAAGTCGCCGTCCTCGAGGGCCGACTGGAACGCCAGCCCGAGGGCGATGTGCTGGCGGGCGGACTCGGAGATCATCTCCTCGGCGGCCGCCTCGTCGTCGATGTCGTACTCCTTGGTCCGGACGAGCTCCCGCCGTTCGAGGAGCCCCTCGTCGCAGAGGTCGTGCAGCCGGGGGTAGACGGTGCCGGGGCTGAGCCGCGTGTCGAACTCCTCGGAGAGGTCCTCGATGAGCTGCTGGCCGTGGGTCTCGGAGGTCCGCGCGCCGACGAGCGCCACCAGCAGCTGGTCGAGCGACCCCTTGACGCGCTCCTCGTCGAAGGCGAACTGATCGGTGAGAAGCGACCGGTCGGCCGTTGCCGCCAGCTCCGACACGACCGCCCCGCTGCCCGCGCCGGCGTCGTCCAGTTCCGTGTGCAGACGGGAGACGGCCCCGTCGTCGGTCAGCTCCACGAGTCGGTCATCGTTCGATGACATACCCACAGGGAGGGACTGGAGTTATAAAGCCCGAGCGAGCGTCCGCAGATATCGGAACCGCGCCGGAATCTTTATATAGTGGTTCTCGGCTCAGTCCCCGCCGAGGATGTCCCGCTCGGTCATCGCCGCCGGGTCGAGCACCTCGTCGGCCTCCGCCTCGGTGAGGTGGCCCTCCTCGACGGCGACCTCGCGGACCGAGCGGTCCTCGGCGAGGGCCTGCTTCGCGACCGTCGAGGCCGCGTCGTAGCCGATGGCGGGGTTCAGCGCCGTCGCCAGCGCCATCGACCGCTCGACGCGCTCGCGGCAGTACGCCTCGTTTGCCTCGAGCTTCGCGACGAACCGCTCGGCGAACGTCTCGGCGCCGTTGGCGACGAGCGTCGCGCTCTGGAGGAAGTTGTACGCGATGACGGGCTTGTAGAGGTTCAAATCGAGCTCGCCCCGAGCGGCGCCGGCCGACACCGCCGCGTCGTTGCCGATGACCTGCTTGTGGAGCTGGTTGACCGACTCGGCGACGACCGGGTTGATTTTCCCCGGCATGATGGACGAGCCCGGCTGGTTCTCCGGCTGTTCGACCTCGCCGAGGCCGTTCCGCGGCCCGGACGCCAGCAGCCGGAGGTCGTTGGCGATCTTGTTCATCGAGCCCGCGACGGTCCGCAGGGCGCCGTGGGCCTCGTTCATCGCGTCGTGGGCGGCCTGGGCCTCGAAGTGGTCGTCGGCCTCGCGGAACGTCAGGCCGGTCTCCTCGGCGACGAACTCCGCGGCCAGCGCCGGGAACTCGGGGTGGGTGTTGAGCCCCGTCCCGACGGCGGTACCGCCCAGCGCCAGTTCGCCGAGGTGCTCGCGGGTCGCGGCGACCCGCTTGACGCCCTTCTGAATCTGGGTGCGGTAGCCGCCGAACTCCTGGCCCAGCCGGACCGGCGTGGCGTCCTGCAGGTGCGTCCGGCCCGTCTTGACGACGTCGTCGAACTCCGTCTCCTTGGCTTCCAGCTCCTCGGCGAGCGTCTCCAGCGCGGGGATGACGTCCCGCTCGACGGCCTCAAGCGCCGCGACGTGCATCGCCGTCGGAATCACGTCGTTGCTCGACTGGCCGTAGTTGACGTGGTCGTTGGGGTGGATTTCCCGGGAGCCGATCTCGCCGCCGACGAGCTCCGTCGCCCGGTTGGCGACGACCTCGTTGGCGTTCATGTTCGATGAGGTGCCCGACCCGGTCTGGAACACGTCGACCGGGAACTGGTCGTCGTGGACGCCGTCGATCACCTCGTCGGCGGCCTCGATTATCGCCTCGCCCTTCTCCTCGTCGAGGAGGTCGAGCTCGAGGTTGGCCTTCGCGGCGGCCTTCTTGACGATGCCCAGCGCGCGGACGAACCGCCGCCCGAAGGTGAGCCCCGAGACCGGGAAGTTCTCGATGGCCCGCTGCGTCTGGGCGCCCCAGTAGGCGTCCGCCGGGACGTCGATCTCGCCGAGGCTGTCGCGTTCCGTGCGGTGGTCGTCGTCGGACATGGCCGGACGGTCTCGCCCGCGGCGGTAAAACGCATCGGAACCGCGGCCGGCGGGAACGGCTCAACCGATTTCCGTCCGTGGTCCCACGACTCGACATGGGCGATGTCGACCCGCTGGACCGGGTCGTCGTGAGCGACACGGCACGTCAAAAGCGCGGGCGGTACCTCGACGAGGCGGCCATCGTCGACGCGCTGCGCTCCGGTGAGGGCTACGTCTGCCGGAAGGCCTCGCCGAACCACGACGGCCTGTACGACGAGCGGAAGTTCACCATGCGGGGGACGTTCGACGGCACCGACGTCGACATCGTGTTCGTGGTCGAGGACGACCGCGTCGTCGTCGTCACCCAGATGTCACAGCACGCCGACAGCCTCCGGGGGCGGTTCCACGAGCGGGTCGGGTCGACGGCCGCCGACGCCGTCGCGGCGGTTCGGGAGGCGTAGACGGCGAGCGCGAGGAAGTTCAGCTTCGTCGAATACCGGAAACCGAAGTTACCGAACTCGACGAGGCTCACGCCGCGTCGAACGCCGCAGAGCAGAGTTCTGTGTGCTCGACGAGGCTATGCCTCGTCGAACAGCTCCTCCCCCTCGACCATATGCGCGGCGACGGCGTCCAAATCGAGCGTCACCCCGAGGCCGGGTTCCTCGGGGACGGTGACGGAGCCGTCCTCGATGACGGTCTCCTCGACGAGGTCGTCCCACCAGCCGAGCTCGTAGCTGTGGAACTCGACGGCCAGGGCGTTGGGGACGGCGGCGGCGACCTGCGCGGAGGCCATCGTCCCGACCGGCGAGGCGACGTTGTGCATCGCCACCGGGACGTAGTACTGGTTGGCGACGTCGGCGATCTTCCGGGTCTCCCGCATCCCGCCGACCTTCGGGAGGTCCGGCGCGACGATGTCGACGGCGCCGTCCTCGATGAGCCGGCGGTGTTCGGTCACCCGGTAGCGGTTCTCGCCGGCGGCGACCGGCGTCGTCGTCGACTTCGTGACCTCCTCCTGGACCGCGAGGATCTCCGGCGGGACGGGGTCCTCGAGCCACCAGACGTCGTACTCCTCGACGGCCGCCGCCAGCCGCTTCGCCGAGCCGGCGGCGTACGACCAGTGGCAGTCGAAGGCGACGTCGGCGCGGTCCCGGACCCGCTCGGTGACGGCCGCGACGACGTCGGCCTTGTGGCGGATCTCGCCGGGCCGGAGGTGGCGGTTGGCGCGGTCCTTCTCGTGGCCGGAGGGGACGTCGAGGTCGAACTTCAGGGCGTCGTAGCCGAGCTCCTCGACGACGCGGTCGGCCTCGGCGGCGCAGGCCTCGGGGTCGGCGCCGGCCTCGGTGTGGCAGTCACAGTAGACCCGCACCTCGTCGCGGTACTTGCCGCCGAGCAGCTGGTAGGCCGGCACGCCGAGCAGCTTGCCGGCGAGGTCGTGCAGCGCGGTCTCGACGCCGGAGATGGCCGTCACGGTCACGCCCTCGACGGAGCCCTCGCCGGAGGTCTTCTGGACGAGGTGCTCGTAGAGGCGGTCGACGTCCAGCGGGTTCTCACCGAGGAGGAACGGCGTCATCCGCTCGATCAGTTCGGGGACGCCGGCGCCCCAGTAGGCCTCGCCCGTCCCGACGACGCCGGCGTCGGTGTAGACGCGGACGAGCGTCCACGGGAAGTTGCCGTCGACCATCGTCGTCTGGACGTCGGTGATCTCGACGTCGCGGGGGCCGCGCGGGTCCGTGACGCCCATCGACTCCGCCGAGAGGTCCCGGGCCGTGTACTCGGCGTTCGGGTCCCGGAGCGACCGGTAGTCCTTGCTCATGCGGGGACGGTCGGCCCGAAGCGGCTAAAGTCTAATGTGTTACTCGTTGTCGAGTAAATCAGACGCGGTAGACGACGGCCTCCCAGGGCCGCAGCGTCGCGCCCGACGGGCCGGGCGGGTCGTCGTAGTTGGCGATCAGCCGCTCGCCGTCGTCGTGGGGGCCGACGAACGCCGCGGGCTCGCCGCCGAAGTTGAGCGCCACGAACACGCGCTCCTCGCCGAGCGTCCGCTCGTAGCTCCACAGCCGCTCGTGGTCGGGCGTCAGCAGCTCGTAGTCGCCGTAGACCAGCACGTCGTTGTCGTGTCGCAGCGCGATCAGCCGCCGGTAGTAGTTCAGCACGGAGTCGGGGTCGGCGTCGGCGGCCGCGGCGTTGACCGTCTCGTGGTCGGGGTTGACTGGCAGCCACGGCTCGCCGTCCGTGAAGCCCGCGTTGGCCGAGTCGTCCCACTGCATCGGCGTCCGCGCGTTGTCGCGGCTCCGTCGTCTGACCAGCTCCATCATCTCCTCGCGGTCCGCGAAGCGGCCCCGGTCCAGCAGCTCCCGGACGTTCTTCTTGGTGTCGACGTCGACGACCTCCTCCAGCGACTCGAAGGGGTAGTTGGTCATGCCGAGCTCCTCGCCCTGGTAGCAGAACGGCGTCCCGCGGAGCGTGTACAGCAGCGTCGCCAGCAGCGTCGCGCTCTCGCGGCGGTACCGGTCGTCGTCGCCGAACCGCGAGACCATCCGCGGCTCGTCGTGGTTGCTCATGTACAGCGGCGGCCAGCCGTCGAGGTCGGTCTGCCAGCGGCTGATCACCCGCCGGAGGTCCCGGACCGACCACTCGACGTGGTTCCAGCGGCTCCCCTCCATGTCCAGCCGCATGTGGTCGAAGTTGAACGCCATGCTCATCCCGAGGCCGTCGTCGCCGACGTAGCGGCCGGCCTCCTCGACGGAGAGGTCGACCATCTCGCCGACGGTCATCACGTCCCGGCCGGCCAGCGTCTCCTCGTACATCTCCGAGAGGTACTCGTGGATGCGGGGGCCGCCGACGAACCGGTCGGCGCCGCGGACGATGCCGTCGGCCCCAGGGTCGGCGTCGGGGTAGCCGTCCGGCTTCGACAGCAGGTCGATGACGTCCATCCGGAAGCCGTCGATGCCCTTCTCCAGCCACCAGTTCATCATCTCGTAGACCCCCTCCCGCACGGCCGGCACCCGCCAGTCGAGGTCGGGTTGCTTCTCGTCGAAGAGGTGGAGATACCACGCCCCCCGCTCGTCGTCGTAGCTCCAGGCCGACCCGCCGAAGAACGACTCCCAGTCGTTCGGCGGCGGCTCGTCGGGGTCGCCGTCGACCCAGTGGTAGAAGTCGGCGAACTCGGGGTCGCCGCGGCGGGACCGCCGGAACCACTCGTGCTCGTCGGAGGTGTGGTTCACCACCAGGTCCATCACCAGCCGGATGTCGCGGTCGTGGAGGTCCGCGAGCAGGCCCTCCAGGTCGGCCATCGTCCCGTAGCGGTCGTCGACGGCGTAGTAGTCCCGGACGTCGTAGCCGGCGTCGACCTGCGGGGAGTCGTAGACCGGGTTGAGCCAGACGACGTCGACCCCGAGGTTCTCGAGGTACGGCACCCGGCGGCGGGCGCCCGGCAGGTCGCCGATTCCGTCGCCGTCGCTGTCGTTGAAGCTGCGGGGGTACAGCTGGTAGACCACCGCCTCCTTCCACCACGCCCGGTCGACGTCGTCACTCATGCCGGCTCACCCGTGCCTCGTACGGCCGGAGTCGGTCGCCGGGCGCGCGGTTCTCGAGGAGCGTCTCGCCGTCGGCCGCGACGGGGGCAGCGGTCGGCTCGTCGGCCCAGTTGAGCACGACCCGGAGCCGCTCGTCGGCGCCGACCCGGTCGTAGGCCCACACCTGCGGGTGGTCGGGCGTCAGCGGGACGTAGTCGCCGCCGGTGAGCGCGTCGTGGTCGTGTCGCAGCGCGATCAGCCGCCGGTAGTGGTGGTAGATCGAGCCGGCGTCGTCCCGCGCCGCCGCGGCGTTGATTCTCTCGTGGTCGGGGTTGACGGGCAGCCACGGCTCGCCGTCCGTGAAGCCCGCGTTGGCCGAGTCGTCCCACTGCATCGGCGTCCGCGCGTTGTCGCGGGTGCGGTACCGGACGACCTCGCGGGCCGCCTCGAAGTCGTCGATGCGGCCGTCGGAGAGCGCCAGCTCGACCCGGTTGACCGCCTCGGCGTCCCGCAGCTCCGACGGCGACGACCACGGGTAGTTGCCCATGCCGAACTCGTCGCCCTGGTAGCAGAACGGCGTGCCGGGCATCGTCAGCAGGAAGGTCCCGAGCAGGGTCGCGCTTTCGCGGCGGTACCGGCCGTCGTCGCCGAACCGCGAGACGATGCGGGGCTGGTCGTGGTTGCCGAGGTAGACGGCGTTCGGCCCCTCGAGGCCGTCCTCCCAGCGGTCGAAAACGGCCTTCAGCTCCCGGAGTTCCCAGTCAGCGACGCCCCACCAGCCCTTCTCGGGGTGGTCGTCGAGGTCCATGTGGTCGAAGTGAAACAGCGTGTCGAGCGGGGCGTCGGGGCCGACGTAGTCGTTCGCGGCCGCGAGGTCGACGGCGGCACACTCGCCGACCGAGACGGCGTCGTGGGGGTCGAGCACCCGCTCGGCCATCGTCTCGAGCCGCGGGAGGACGTCCGGCCCGTCGACGAAGTGCTCGGCGCCGACCCACCCGCCCGGCTCGCCGTCCGGGTAGCCGTCCGGCTTCGAGATGAGGTTGATGACGTCCATCCGGAAGCCGTCGATGCCCTTCTCCAGCCACCAGTTCATCATCTCGTAGACCCCCTCCCGCACGGCCGGCACCCGCCAGTCGAGGTCGGGCTGCTTCTCGTCGAAGAGGTGGAGATACCACGCCCCCCGCTCGTCGTCGTAGCTCCAGGCCGACCCGCCGAAGGCCGAGGTCCAGTTGTTCGGCGGCTCGTCGGGGTCGCCGTCGACCCAGTGGTAGAAGTCGGCGTAGTCGGGGTCGCCGCGGCGGGACCGCCGGAACCACTCGTGTTCGTCGGAGGTGTGGTTCACCACCAGATCGGTGATGAGTCCGACGTCGCGGTCGTGAAGGGCCTCGATCAGCCGCTCGAGGTCCCCCATCGTGCCGTAGTCGTCGTCGACGGCGCGGTAGTCCCGGACGTCGTAGCCGGCGTCGGCCTGCGGGGAGTCGTAGACGGGGTTCAGCCAGAGGTAGTCGACGCCGAGGTCGGTGACGTGGTCGAGCCGCTCGAGCGCACCGGGGAGGTCGCCGATTCCGTCGCCGTCGCTGTCGTTGAAGCTGCGGGGGTACAGCTGGTAGACCACCGCCTCCGAGAGGTCGCAGGTCACGGGAGGTCGAGCTCCGCGAGGTCGGCCTCGAGGGCGGCCCGGTCGGTCTCGTCCATCGTCCGCAGCGGCGCCCGGAGGCCGCCGACGTCGAACCCCGTCTCGCGCAGCGACAGGGCGGTCTTGACGCCGGCCATGTACGGCCCGCGCTTCAGCGCCGACCGGACGTCGAAGACCGTCGACTGGAGCTCCCGGGCCCGCGTCTCGTCGCCGGCGTCGTAGGCCTCGTAGAGGTCGACGACGAGTTCGGGGAAGACGTTGGCGACGGCGCTGACGACGCCCGCACAGCCGACCTCCAGGCCGGCGAACAGCAGCGAGTCCGACCCCGCCAGGAACGTCAGCCCGGGCGCGCGGTCGACGGCCTGCGCCAGCCAGGGGACGTCCTTCGAGGAGTCCTTCACTCCGGCGACGCCGTCGACGGCGGCGAGCCGCTCCAGCGTCGACAGCGACAGCTCGTTGCCGGTCTTGCCCGGGATGTGGTAGACGTACACCGGGAGGTCGACGGCGTCGGCGACCGCCCGGTAGTGGTCGACGGCCCCCCGCTCGTCGAGCGGGTAGTAGTAGGGGGTGACGACGACGACGCCGTCGGCGCCGACCCGCTCGGCGTGTTCCGCGTGGGCGACGGTCTCGCGGGTGCTCGGGTGGCCGACGCCGGCGATGACCGGCGCCTCGACCGCCTCCGCGACCGTCTCGACGACCCGGCGGCGCTCGTCGGCCGTCAGGGTCGCGAACTCGCCGTTGGTGCCGAGCGGGAAGACGCCGGCGGCGCCGCGGTCGACGACGAACCGCGCGTGGGCCGCCGTCGCCGCGAGGTCGACGTCGCCGGCCGCGTCGAGGGCCGTCACCGTCGGCGGGACGACGCCCCCGAGTCCGAGCGGGTCGTCGGCCCCGGGCGACGGAGCGTGCTCTGTCATATCCGAGCTTCGGCGCCGGGCGACATAAGCGTGCGGCTTGTTTTTCGGATGTGAGTAAAGTATTTGAACCCGGAAGCGGAAGGAACGGTAATGAGCGTCAACACGGACATCGCCAAGGCCGACGAGGGCGGCGGCAGCCTCGGCGTCGACATCGAGTTGACCGGCGCGCTCGTGGCGCGTGCCGGCGCACGACAGGGACGGGTCGTCGTCCCCGCGGGAAGCACCGTCGCCGACGCGGTGACGGCCTGGGGCGACCGCTACGGCAGCCACCTCCGGCTGGCGCTGCTGGAGGGCGACCGCCTCCGGTCGACGGTGTCGGCGGTCCGCGTCTCCGACGGCGGCGCCGAGCAGCTGGTCGCCTCCGAGCCCGTCCACAACGGCGACACCATCCGCTTCGAGTTCCACGAGTAGCGTCTCCCTTCTCCGGCCGCCACGGTCCCGACAGCCGCCGGCTCGTCCGTTCCGGCCTCGAACCGCCCGACGGTCGCCCCGTCCGTCCGTTCCGGCCTCGAACCGTCCGACAGTCGCCCCGTTCGTCCGTCGCCCCTGCCGTGGGAACCCGTGCCAGAACGTGCATCGGAACTTATTTATTCGATACCGAGTAAGTTTTTGATACGATGGTACCAGCATTCCTCCCGGTCGTGCGGCTGAAGCAGCGACAACAGAACGACGACGACGGCAGGTACGCCTGAGGCGACCTCCTTTTCAGTCGAGCTCCGCGAGCCGGTACATCGCGTAGGCGGTCCTGAGCATCTCGCCGGCGTCGCCGCGGTCGAACACGAGCTCGTCG
>JAHENN010000313.1 GCA_018609665.1 Haloarculaceae archaeon
CGTCGTCGGCGGTGTTCTTCGTCCCCGTCAGCAGGACGGCGTCGGCGTCCAGCGCGTCGTCCAGCGGCTGGAACCGGACCCGGACGCCCGGGACCCGCGCCAGCGGCTCGACGTCGGTGACGTTCGAGGCGCGGGGAGCCGGGGGACGGCGACCGTCACCGTCCGGGCGTCGGGGGCGTCGTCGTCGCCGAGGACGCCCCGCTCCTCGCGGTCCGGAATCCCGAGGCTGTCCTCCTCGGGGAGCCCCGGGTCGTCGTACGGGAGCACGCCGACGACCGGGACGCCGGTCCGGGCCTCGAACTCCGACAGCCCCGGCTCGAGGATGTCGCGGTCGCCGCGGAACTTGGTGATGACGGCGCCGGCGACCCGCTCGCGGACGTCGACCGGGAGGAGCTCGAGCGCGCCGACCAGCGAGGCGAAGACGCCGCCGCGCTCGATGTCGCCGACGAGCAGCACGTCGGCGTCGGCGAACCGGGCGGTCTCGAGGTTCGCGAGGTCGCGGTGGTGGAGGTTGATCTCGGCGACGGAGCCGGCACCTTCGGCGACGACGACGTCGTGGTCGCGGGCCAGCCGGTCGTGGGCCGCCTCGGCGGTCGCACGCGCCTCGTCCCAGTGGGTCTCGTAGTAGTCGCCGGCCGCGACGTGGGCGACGGCCTCGCCGTCGAGGACGAGCTGGGACTCGCCGTCGCCGCGGGGTTTCAGGAGGACGGGATTGTGGTCGGTCGTGGCCGGCGTCCGGGCGGCCCGGGCCTGGACGTACTGGGAGACGCCGACCTCGCCGAAGCCGTCGCCGATCGCGGCGGCGACCGCGCGGGCGTTGTTCGACATGTTCTGGGCCTTGAACGGGGCGACGTCGACGCCCCGGTCGGCCAGCAGCCGGCAGAGGCCGGCCGCGACGGTCGACTTGCCGACGTGGCTGGCGGTGCCGGCGACGAGGACGGTCCGGGCGCGCGTCACACACGTGCTGGGGACGGCGCCGGCAAACCGCTTACGCGTCGGCCACCGGACGGGGGTTTGGTATGTGTAGGCGACCCGTTTATTATGCACGGCTCCCGTGTATCGAACGGCATGTCCGACTCAGAGGAAACACAGCTGGAGGCCCGGCTGGCAGAGCAGGAGGCGTTCGAGCCGCCCGCGGAGTTCGTCGAACAGGCCAACGTCTCCGACCCCTCGATCTACGAGGAGTTCGAGGTGGAGTGGCCGGACTGCTGGGAGCGGGCCGCCGACCTCCTGGAGTGGGAGACCGACTACGACGAGGTGCTCGTCGACGACGACGAGCCGTTCTACGAGTGGTTCGTCGGCGGCGAACTGAACGCCTCGCACAACTGCCTCGACCGGCACCTCGACTCCCGCGGCGACGAGCTCGCGATCCGGTGGGAGGGCGAGCTCGGCGACACCCGGGAGTTCACCTACGAGGAGCTCCACCGCGAGGTCAACGAGTTCGCCGCGGCGCTGCGGGAGCTGGGCGTCGAGGAGGACGACGTCGTGACGATGTACATGCCGATGATTCCGGAGCTGCCGGTCGCGATGCTGGCGTGTGCCCGCATCGGCGCGCCGCATTCGGTGGTGTTCGCCGGCTTCTCCGCCGACGCCCTGGCGACGCGGATGAACGCCGCCGACTCGGAGTTCCTCGTCACCTGCGACGGCTACTACCGCCGCGGCGACGCCCTGGACCACCTCTCGAAGGCCGACGACGGCCTCGACGGCGTCGACCACGGGACGACGACGGTGGTGGTCGACCGCCTCGGCGACGACCACGACCACGACCACGACCTCGGCGACGACCAACTCGACTACGACGACCTCGTGGCCGACCACGCCGGCGCCGAGGTCGAGCCGGTCACCCGCGACGCCGAGGACATGCTGTTCCTCATGTACACCTCGGGGACGACGGGCAAGCCGAAGGGCGTCAAGCACACCACCGGCGGCTACCTCTCGTACGTCTCCTGGACGTCGCACGCGGTGCTGGACGTCAAGCCCGACGACACCTACTGGTGTGCGGCCGACATCGGCTGGATCACCGGCCACTCCTACATCGTCTACGGCCCGCTCGCGCTCGGCACGACGACGGTCATGTACGAGGGCACACCCGACTACCCCGACAAGGACCGGCTGTGGGACATCGTCGAGTCCTACGGCGTGAACCAGCTGTACACCGCACCGACGGCCATCCGGGCGTTCATGAAGTGGGGCGCGGAGTACCCCGACCGCCACGACCTCTCCAGCCTGCGGCTGCTCGGCACCGTCGGCGAGCCGATCAACCCGAAGGCCTGGAAGTGGTACTACAAGCACATCGGCGACGAGTCCTGTCCGGTCGTCGACACCTGGTGGCAGACCGAAACGGGCGGGATGATGATCACGACGCTGCCGGGAATCGGGGAGATGAAGCCCGGGGCAGCGGGGCCGCCGCTGCCCGGCGTCGACGCCGCGGTCGTCGACGGCGACGGCGAGGCGGTCAGCCCGGGCGAGGCCGGCTACCTCGTCGTCGACCGGCCGTGGCCCGGGATGCTCCGGACGCTCTACCGCAACGACGAGCGGTTCGTCGAGGAGTACTGGGAGGCCTACTCCGACCCCGACGCCGACGAGTGGGTCTACTTCCCCGAGGACGGCGCGAAAATCGACGAGGACGGCTACATCACCATCCTCGGCCGCGTCGACGACGTCATCAACGTCTCCGGCCACCGGCTGGGGACGATGGAGATCGAGTCGGCGGTCGTCGACGTCGAGGGCGTCGCCGAGGCCGCCGCCGTCGGCGGCGACCACGAGATGAAGGGCGAGGCCGTCTACGCCTACGTCATCCTCGAGGACGGCTACGAGGAAAGCGAGGAGATGCGCGACCGGGTCGTCGAGGGCGTCGAGGAGGCCATCGGCCCCATCGCCCGCCCCGAGGAGGTGGTCTTCACCCCCGAACTCCCGAAGACCCGCTCCGGGAAGATCATGCGCCGGCTGCTGGAGGACATCGCCAACGGCGACGAACTGGGCAACACCAGCACGCTCCGGAACCCTGACATCGTCGAGGACATCGAGACGAAGGTCGCGGGGGACTGACCCCGCCCGTCCCGTTCTCGGCCGACCGCGCGCGACGACGCAACCCGACCGCACGACCACAATCCATGACAGATAACGACACCCGCACCCCGACCGACGGGGCCGCGACGTCCGACGTCGAGCCGGACGGCGGCACCGTCTCGCAGGCCGCACAGGCGCACCGACAGACCGACTACCTCGACGCGGAGGTGAACATCCTGCGTCCGTCGACGCCGTTCATGCGGGACCACTTGAAGCTCGTCTGGGGGACGTTCGTCGCGTGGGTGCTCATCGTCTGGGGGCCGGTGACGCTGACGTATCTCGCGCCCGGCACGATGACGACGCGGGTGCCGGTGGTCGGCTTCCCGCTGCACTACCTCCTGGTCGCGCTCGGTGCGCCGACGGGGTCGCTGGTGCTTGCGGCCGTCTACGCCCGGGCCCGAGACCGCCTCGACCGGAAGTACGGCATCGACCCCGCGTCCGTCGAGCGCCGGGAGTCCGACGGCGAGACGGCGGCCGCCGACGGGGGTGTCGAGCGGTGATCCCCCTGCAGGCCGACGCGCTGAACATCTCGTTCAAGCCCCTCCCCGCCGCGATGGTCTTCGTCATGATGGCGTCGTTCCTGGTCATCGGCTACGTGTTCAAGGTGGCCGACACCGACGAGATGTGGGTCGCCGGCCGCGGCATCGGCAACGTCGAGAACGGGATGGCCATCGGCGCCAACTGGATGTCGGCGGCGTCGTACCTGGGGCTGGCGGGGCTGGTCGCGCTGGCCGGCTTCTACGGGCTGGCGTTCATCGTCGGCTGGACGACCGGCTACTTCGTGCTGCTCATCTTCCTGGCGGCGCAGATGCGCCGGTTCGGCAAGTACACCGCCCCGGACTTCGTCGGCGACCGGTTCAACTCCTCGACGGCGCGGGCGCTGGGAGCGTTCACGACGCTGCTCATCGCCTACGTCTACTCCGTCGGGCAGGCCCGCGGCATGGGGCTGGTCGGCCAGTACGTCTTCGGGCTGGACATCGTCCCGATGATCGTCGTGATGATGACCATCACCGTCGGCTACCTGGCGCTGTCGGGGATGCTGGGTGCGACCAAGAACATGGCCGTCCAGTACGTCATCCTCATCGTGGCGTTCCTGGCCGGCGTCTACGTCGTCGGCTTCACGCAGGGGTACTCGACGGTGCTGCCGCAGGTCGAGTACGGCCCGCTCGTCGACGAACTGGGGCGGCAGTTCTCCGAGCCGTTCAGGAACGCGAGCTACTACATCTGGGTCGCGACGGCCTTCTCGCTCGTCTTCGGCACCTGCGGGCTGCCGCACGTGCTGGTGCGGTTCTACACCGTCGAGAACGAGCGGACCGCCCGCTGGTCGACCGTCTGGGGCCTGTTCTTCATCCTGCTGCTGTACTGGGCGGCGCCGGCGATGGCGGCCTTCGGGGTCGACCTCTACGGGGCGACGCAGGGGGTCGGCGCCTACGCCGACGGCGGCATGACCGGCGCCGAGGGCGACGTCATCGTCGTGCTGGCCGCGCAGTTCGCCGGCCTGCCGTCGTGGTTCGTCGGGCTGGTCGCCGCCGGCGGGATGGCCGCCGCCATCGCGACCACCGCCGGGCTGTTCATCACCGCCTCCTCGGCGGTCGCCCACGACATCTACACCGAGCTGGTCAATCCCGAGGCGACCCAGCGCCAGCAGGTGCTCATCGGCCGGCTGACCATCGTCGGCATCGGCGCGCTGGTGACCGTCACCGCGTTCGACCCGCCGGCGCTCATCGGCGAACTCGTCGCCTACGCCTTCTCGCTTGCCGGCACCGTGCTGTTCCCGATGTTCTTCCTCGGCCTGTGGTGGGAGAACACCAACCGCCAGGGCGCCCTGGCCGGCATGACCGTCGGGCTGCTGCTGTGGATCACCTCGATCGTCAACAGCGTCCTGCCGGCCTACGTCGGCTTCCTGGCCGACGTCGCCGGCGAGGGCGGGGCGCTCGTGCCGATTTACGCGCAGTACGTGCCGCCCATCGGCGCGGCGCTGGTCGGCACGCCGCTGGTCTTCCTCGTCACCATCGCCGTCTCGCTTGTGACGCCGGAGCCGCCGGCCGAGACCAAGCGGCTCGTCCGGCAGTGTCACAGCCCCGAGCCGATGGGACAGCAGCAGAGCGCCGAGGACGTCGTCGCCGCCGACGGGGGCGAGACCCCCGCGGACGACTGACGATGTACGAACGTATCCTCGTCCCGACCGACGGCAGCGAGGTGGCCGAGGCCGCCGTCGACCACGCCCTCGGCCTCGCCGAGCGGCACGACGCGGCGGTGCATGCCCTCTACGTCGTCGACGTCGACTCGATGAGCCTGGCGCTCGGCGCCGAGCAGCTGGACCGGGTCGAGGCGGGCCGCCTCGACGAGATGGACGAGGTCCGCGAGCGGGCCGAGCGGGCGACCGGCTACGTCGCCGACCGGGCCGCCGAACGCGGCCTCGAGGTCGTCGAGCACGTCTCCTCGGGACGACCCCACGAGAAGATCGCCGACTACGCCGCGGACAACGACGTCGACCTCGTGGTGATGGGCTCTCACGGCCGCTCCGGCGTCACGCGGGCGCTGCTCGGCAGCGTCACCGAGCGGACGCTCCGGGCGACCCGCGTTCCCGTCCTGGTCGTCGACGCCGGCGCGGACGGCTGACCGCCGGGGCGTTTATACTCCCTCCCCGTGGAGCCGACCCATGGCCGAGGGAGACACGCTCCTCAACGCGGTCATCGGCGGTGTCGCCTCGATACTGCTGGCGTTCGTCCCCTTTTCGCCGGTGCTCGGCGGCGTCGTCGCCGGCTACCTCCAGGGCGGCGAGCGGGGAGCGGGCCTCCGCGTCGGCGCCTACTCCGGCGTCGTCGCCGCCGTGCCGCTGGCGCTGCTCCTGCTGTTCGGCGGCATCCTGGCGGGGTTCGCGCTCGCCGGCGACGCGCTGCTCGGGGCGGGGGTCGTCCTCTTCGTCGGCGTGGTCGTCGTCGCCGGTCTCTACACCGTCGCCCTCGGCGCCGTCGGCGGCTGGCTGGGCAACTACCTCAAGTACGACACCGACATCGCGTAGCGGGACGGCCCGGCGGGCGAGGGGGCACTGAGGGGAAGGAGCGTGCACCCACCCATCCTCCGGGCGGCTCTGCGCGGGGGTCACTAATGGGCTTTGTGCCGACGCACGCCGCGCGTCAGACGGCCGTCTGCTGGCGGTTTCGGGGTCAGTACTCGGTGCCCTTCCGGGCCCGCTGGCCGGCGTCGATGGGGTGTTTCTCCTTGCGGACGTTCGTCACGAGGTCGGCGGCCTCCTGCAGGTAGTCGGGGCGGTCGTGGCTCCCCGAGAGCACGAGTTCGAGGTCGTCGGGGGCGGACTCGACCAGCTCGACGACCGCCTCCGGGGCGACGAGTTCTCGGTCGGCGGCGTACAGGATCTCGTCGAGGACGAGCATGTGCATCCCGTCGTCTGGGTCGGAGTCGAGGGCGAACGGCGAGGCGAGGTCGGCCGCGGCGGCGGCGCCGACGAGCTCGCGGGCGCGCTCGAAGCCGGCCTCGGCCTCGGCGGCGTGGTCCCGCTCGTCGGTGCCGTCGTTCATCGCGTGCCAGCCGTAGTGGCCGAGGTTCTCGTAGGACAGGCCCGGCGTCGCCGCGATGGCGTTGTACTCCCCGCGGACGTCCTCGACGCTGGCGGCGCCGCCCTTCATGAACTGCAGGACGTGGACCCGGAAGCCGTGGCCGGCCGCCCGGAACGCCATGCCCAGCGTCGCGGTCGTCTTGCCCTTCCCGTCGCCCCACCAGACCTGCGTCAGGCCGAACTCTTCGGGGGCGGCCGGCTCGATCTCGCGGGGCTCCGGCGTCCGGCCCCGCCCCGGCGCGTCGCGGTCGCTCATGCCGGCGGGAAGGGACCGACCGGCAAAGACCCTGCGACGGGAGCGGTCGGCGCCCGGCGTTTCGCGCCGCACGTCGTTATATTAAACCTGTGATTATTTCGCTTCAGGAGTATTCTCGGGGATTTAACATCCGTCCGGAGGAATACTGAACCGAGATGTCGCGCGAGACAGCAAGCAGACGGGTAGCGTTGAAGACCGCCGGCGCGCTCTGTGTCGCCGCCGGGGTACCGACCGCCGCCGCCGCGAGCGAGTGGACCGTCGAGGAGACGCCGACCGACGGCGCCCTCTACGACGTCGCCTACACCAGCGAGGGCGCCTACGCGGTCGGCGGGGACGGCGTCGTCCTCGAACGGACCGACGAGGGCTGGCGGAAGGTGACCGATGGCGGCGTCACCGGCGACGGCCGCGACCTGTTCTGTGCCGACGTCACCGACGACGGCGACCGGCTGTGGTTCGCCGGCGCCTCGGGCGCAATCGGCGAGTACGACGTCAAGACCGGCGGCATCGACGACCACGGCTCCCCCCAGGACAACACCAACAACTTCCTCGACGTGGCCGTCACCGGCGAGGCCGGCGAGGCCAACGTCTACGTCGCCGACGGCTCCGGCATCGTCTCCTACAGCTTCGAGAACGGCGAGAGCGGCGAGTGGAACTCCGTGCAGGTCGGCCAGGGGTACGCCCTCACGGGGATCGACTTCTACGACGTGAGGTCGGGCCACGTGGTCAACACGAACGGCAGCGCCTTCGACACGGCCGACGGGACCTCCTACGACCGGATCGGCGTCAACGACGCCAACGAGAGCTTCTACGGGCTCGACAGCGACGGCGCCACGGACGTCCGGGTGGCCGCCGGCGGCGGCGTCGTCTACCGCTACGACGGCGAGTGGACGAGCACGACCATCGCGGACGCGACGCTGCGCGACGTCGACGTCGACGACGGGAGCGGCTACGCCGTCGGCGAGAGCGGCCGCGTCTTCCGGTACGACGGCGAGTGGACCGAGGAGTCGACCGAGACCGGACAGAACCTCCGGGCCGTCGACCGGGGCAGCCCGAACGTCGCCGTCGGCGACTCCAGCACCGTCATCACGGACTGACCCCCGCGGTTCGCGTTTCTGTTCGCCCGGGGCGGTCGTGCGTCGACTGTCCGTCGGTCGGCGCAGTCATCGGACGCGCTTCCGGCGCCCCCGTCGTGTGAGACCGATTACCATCCACCCGACGCACTCTTGACACCGCCGGACCGACCGCGACACATGACCGACCCGTGGCACGAGAATCCGGCGTTCTGGGAGTCGCTGGAGGGGGTGCTGTTCCCGCCGGAGACTGTCGCGGCGGCCGGCGAGGAACTCGACGCGCTGTGCTCGCTGGCCGGCATCGAGCCGCCGGGTCGCGTCCTCGACGTCCCCTGCGGGGTCGGCCGCCACGCGGTCGAACTGGCCGACCGCGGCTTCGACGTGACGGGCGTCGACGCGACGGCCGCCTACCTCGACACCGCACGGCAGCGGGCCGACGACGCCGGCGTCGACGTCGAGTTCGAGGAGGCCGACATGCGCGAGTTCCGCCGCCCGGAGGCGTTCGACGCGGTCGTCAATGCCTACACCTCCTTCGGCTACTTCGAGGACCGCGCCGACGACCGCCGGACGGCGCGGAACCTCCACGACTCGCTCCGGCCGGGCGGGCGGCTCGTGATGAGCCTCACGAGCAAGGAGGTCGTCGCGAGGGAGTTCCAGGAGCGGACCTGGTCCGAACGCGACGGTACCTACCTGCTGGAGGAACACGCGGTGCGGGACGACTGGAGCCGGATGGAGAACCGCTGGGTCGTCGTCGACGACGGCGAGACGCGGGAGTTCGCCGTCTCCCACCGGCTCTACTCCGCGCGGGAACTGTCGGAGCTGCTCCGGGACATCGGCTTCGGGACGGTCGACGTCTACGGCGACTACGAGGGCGCGCCGTTCGACGAGGACGCCGACCACCTCGTGGTCGTCGCCGAGCGGTGAAGACGCGTCGCTACGGCTCGAACACGTCGGCGGCGGCGTCCGTTGAGACGCCGTACCGGGCCGCCGCCGGCGCCGGCGGGTCGCCGCCGTCGTACCGCGCGTCCAAGCTCGCC
>JAHENN010000314.1 GCA_018609665.1 Haloarculaceae archaeon
AGGGCCAGACCGGCCACGTCGGCGACCCCGTCGAGCACGGCATCCTCGACCCCGCCGCCGTCAAGCGGGAGGCCGTCGAGTCCGCCACCGAGGCGGCGACGATGATCACCCGCATCGACGACGTCATCTCCGCGGAGTAGAACCCACTTTTTACTCGTTCGGGTGTCCTCGCGCGCCTTCGGCGCGCTCCGGGCACCTCTCACTCGCAAAAACTTGGGCAAAAACCGCAACCGGACGCTCGCTTCGCTCGCGTCCGGGGAACCGCTCGCGGATGTTGCCGGCCGTCCGTCCGCTCTGACCTGTCACGCGCCGGTCACCGGTAGTCGCTGCACTCCGGCTCGACGCCGTTGTTGCGCTTGTTGCAGAGGCTCCTGAGGTCGCTCTCGAGTTCCTCCTCGAGTTCCCGTTCGGTCGCCGACAGCTGCCCTTCGGTCCGCTCCAGCTCGCTTGTGACCCGGTCGACGTCCCTGGTCCGGGTTTCGAGGCGTCTCTCGAGGGCGACGACCTGCTCTCTGGCGTCCTCGAGGTCGCTCCGCGTCGCGTTCAGCTGTGCCCGCAGCTCCTCGTTTTCCGCCCGCAACTCCTCGTTTTCCGCCCGTAGCTCGTCGGCGGAGTCCTGGTACATCACGGTCGCGCCGGCGGTACCGACCAGGGAGACGGCGACGAGGGCGACCATCCCGGCGTTGATGCTTGTCCCGATTGCGCTCACTGGAGACCACTCTCCAGTAGAGTCCGGCTGGGTACAGTTGAACTCTCGGGGCCGGGGGCTCGGCGGTCGCCGCCTCGGGGTCGGAACGGCGGCGTGGCGGCTCCTCGTCGGCGAACTCGCGGCGGGCGTCGACGTCGTCGGTCGGAACGCCGTTGGTCGCGCCGGCCTGGCGGCAGCCGCGTTCCCCGCCGTCGAGCCGCCGCGAAGGACTCGACGGCGCGTCGGCGTTACAGTCGGATTCCGGCCGCGGCCGCTGACCCGCCGCGACCGGGTCGTCGATGAACCGCCGACGGCGGACACCGCCGTCCCATCCCCTCCGGACTCCGGGGGGGCGGGCCGGCGTAGCGGGCGCGCGCCCGCCCGATTCCTGTCGGTGGCGGCTACTCCCGGTCCCATCCGAGCGCCACCTGGTCGCCGACCGCCAGCCCGAACGCCTCGTCGCCGCGGCCCTGGTTGACCGCGCACTCGACGTTGCCGTGGCTGCCGACCGTGACGACGCGGGTTCCGGGGTCGACGTGGGCGTACGACCGGACGACCGGCACCCGGTCGCCGTTCACCGTCACGGTCTCGCGGTCCGCCACGGCGCCACCGGGGACGTTCGTGACGACGTTGCCGAAGCCGTCGACGACCAGCACCTCCCCCGCGGCGCCGTCCTCGCGGACCTCGGGGTCGGGGAACGTCAGGTCGACGACGTCGTCGACCGGCGAGAGGCTCTCGAGGTCGGCCAGACGGTCGAGGTCGGCCTCGTGGACGGCCGCCGCGCCGGGCGCGAAGACGTCTCGGCCGTGGAACGTCGAGCTCCGGGGGTCGTCGACCGCGAGCTCGTAGGTCTCGACGCTGCCCAGTTCGCGGGCGGCCGGCAGCAGGACGCCGTTGTCGGGGCCGACGAGCGCGTGGTCGCCGGCCCGGACGACCAAGGCGGCGCGGTCGGTGCCGACGCCGGGATCGACGACGACGAGGTGGACGGCCGGCGGGAACTCCGGTAGCACCTCTCGAAGCCAGAAGGCCGCCGACCGGACGTCCTGGCGGGGGAAGTCGTGGCCGACGTCGACGAGGCGGGCGTCGCACCGCCGGAGGATGACGCCCTTCATGACGGCGGGGTAGGGGGTGCCGAAGTCCGACGCCAGCGTGATCATGGCTCGTCGGCGGGGTCGCCGCCGGCCCCGTCGCTGGCGCTGACGTGTGCGAGCCGCTCGACGCCGTCGATCTCCTCGACCACCTCGACGACGGCCGCCGGCACCAGCGACTCCCAGTCGTCGTCGTCGGTCATCCGCTCGCGGACGGTCGTTCCCTCGAACTCCTCGCGGCGGTACATCGGCGACTGCCGCACCTCGATGCCGGCCTCCTCGAAGAGCCGGACGACGAGCGGGTTGTTCGAGAAGGCGACGTCGAACCGCGGGCTCATCGACCGGACGTGGCTCGCCCACACCGAGTTGCGGTTGAGGTCCTCGATGGGGACGGCGTAGGTGACGATGTCCAGGTCGACGAGCGCCTTCGTGATCATCATGATGCGTTCGCCCGCCGTGAACGGGTTCCGGACGGTGTGGGACTTGTCGGCGCTGCCGATGCCGACGACGAGTTCGTCGACCTCCTCGCTGATCCGCTCGACCATCGTGTGGTGGCCCTCGTGGAACGGCTGGAAGCGGCCGATGTAGAAGCCGCGGGTCATACCGGCGGGTCGGGACGCGATTTTATAAAGTCGGCGAGTCGCCGGGCGGTCGGGCCGCGGCGGCCCGGGCGTCCCGCCGCTTTCCTGCGGTTTCTGGCGGTTTCGAGGCTTGCTCTTGGGAGAAAGTATATCAATCGACATCCCCTGATTATCGAGTATAGCAACGGTTCTATGAGCAACGACAAGGACCCAGATACCGGCGCCGATGGGCGCCGTGACCCGACGGAGGAGCCGGGGGCGGACCCCGGAGAGCCGGACCCCGACGGCCGGCGGTCGCCGGACGAACGGGGCGCCGACGAGCGGCTGGACGACGACGAGGACCTGCTCGACGGTTCCGACCTCGGCAGCGACGTCCAGGTCGACTCCGAGGTAGAGATAGACGAAGACGGCGAGGACGACATCCTGGGCGGGCTCCAGATCGACTCCAGCGAGGAGATCAAGGTCCCCGACCGGCTGGTCGACCAGGTCATCGGGCAGGACCACGCCCGCGACATCGTGCTGAAGGCGGCCAAGCAGCGCCGCCACGTCATGATGATCGGCTCCCCGGGGACGGGGAAGTCGATGCTGGCGAAGGCGATGAGCCAGCTCCTGCCGAAGGAGGAGCTGCAGGACGTCCTCGTCTACCACAACCCGGACGACGGCAACGAGCCGAAGGTCCGGACGGTGCCGGCGGGCAAGGGCGAACAGATCGTCGAGGCCCACAAGGAGGAGGCCCGCAAGCGGAACCAGATGAAGTCGTTCCTGATGTGGATCATCATCCTCGTGGTGTTCGGCTACGCGATCCTCATCGCCCAGCAGCTACTGCTGGGCATCATCGCCGCCGGTATCATCTACCTGGCGTTCAAGTACATGAGCCGCGGGTCGGACGCGATGGTGCCGA
>JAHENN010000315.1 GCA_018609665.1 Haloarculaceae archaeon
CGGAGCGGCGCCCTGGATGCCGAAGACGTAGTAGTCGCCGCCGATCTGGTGGACGAAGCAGTTGTGGAAGCCGGCGTTCGGCCCCGACGCCGACCCGATGTACTCGGGGTCCTCGGGGTCGGAGATGTCGTAGACGATGACTCCCTGCGGTTCGGCGCCCGGCGCCGACTGCGTGTCCGTCGACGCCGACGCCGGCTCGCCGTACAGCGCGCCGAGTGACTGCTTGGAGTACGCCAGGATCTGCTGGTCGTTGGAGACCTTCACGTCGTTGCCCGTCCCGGCCTCGGTCTCGTTGCCGATGAACGACAGTACCGTCATCTCGGCGTCGTCGAGTTCGTCCTTCGACTCCGCGCGGGTGTAGGGGCTGACGTCGAGGATCGCGACGCCGCGGTTGCCCGTCGGCTCGGAGCTGGTCTGGATGGCGAGGAAGCCGAGGTCGCCCTCGACCCAGACGTCCGTCACCATCCCGTACATCACCCTGTCGGTCCCGCCGCTGGTGGACTCGCTGCCGATGTCGCCCAGCGAGTGATAGCCGACGAGTTCGGCGTTCTTCGCCTTGTTGTGCCGGTGGATGGAGTGCGCGCCGGAAAAGGAGGGGTGTTCCTCGTCGCTCGGGTGACCCGCGGCGCTGCCGGCGATTCCGACGCCGAACGTCGCGGCGGCGCCCTTCAGAATCGCACGCCGTGTCACCTCTTCGAGGTTATCTTTCGTCATGTTAGGCATGAACAAACTCCAACGGAGACAATAAAGGAATTCTGACAAACGCGTCCAAACGTCCGGCCGGAGGCGGTCGCGTGTGGCGCCGCAGACCGCCGCTACCGGGGTCGCCGCGACCGGCTCAGGGCTGCTCCTGGCCGACGACGACGACGTTGACGTCCTCGGTGTCGGGGACGGCCTGCCACACCTGCTGTTCGCGCTCTGCGCCGACGTCGGCCGTCACCTCTGCGGGACCGAGCGTGTACACCGTCCCGGTCCGGGCCTGCCCGAGCGTGACGTACACCGTCCGGGTCGCGGCGCCGTCGACCGGCTCGGTGAACTCGACGATGGTGTTGTCCGCCACCTCCCGGACCTCGTGGTCGTCGCCACCCGTGGGCGTCCACAGGTTCGGGAGGTTGATGCGGACCGCCGCCTCGGCCTCGGTGGTGGCCTCGAGCGTGATTTCGCTGGTCTGGCCGGCGGTGAAGGCGTCGCCGTCGTCGCGGACCTCGATGTCGGCGTCGACGGCGTCGCGGGTGCCGACCGGGATCGCCGGGTCGTCCAGCCGCATCGCGTAGACGCCCGTCGAGATGTCCGACGAGAAGATCACGCCGTTCTCCTCGACGGCACACCAGCGGTACGGCGTCGCCGCCGACAGCGAGCCGAACTTCGCCTCGTCGGGCGTGTTGAAGTGCGTCCGCGACCAGCCCGTCTCGGCGAGCGTCCACCCGCCCGACCCCGAGGGGTTGCCGCCCTCGGAGATGGGCTCCTCGTCGTCGGGCAGGTTCGGGTACGGGTCGGTGACGTTCCGGTCCTCCTCCTCGACGGTCGACCCGCCGGGGTAGCCGACCTCCAGCACGCGCGTGCCGGCGTGGTAGTGGCCGACGGTGACGAACACGCGGCGGGTTCCGTCGACCTCCGTGTCGATGAAGTCGATGTTGTGACCGCTGTAGGTGAAGTTGTCGAAGGCCGCGTCCGTCCGCCAGGTCCACTTCGCGAGCTCGTCGCCGCGGTCGGGGTTGTCGACGTCGGACTCCTCGGTGTCGTAGGAGGCCGCGCCGAGCTCCGCGTCGTTCTCGACGCCGGTTGCGTCGACGAGGTAGAAGAAGCCGGTGTGGCCGGTCGCGTTGCCGTACCTCGAGTTGCCGCTGCCGGTGTCCGGGTCGGGGCTGGGGTTCTCCTGGCCGACGACGAACAGCCGGCGGCCGTCCAGCGTCCGCCGGAGCGGCTCGATGGTGTGGGCCCGCTCCATCGTGAAGACGCCGAGTTCCTCGACGTCCTCGGGGTCGCTGACGTCGAGCACGCGGGCGCCCGAGTCGCTGTTGCCGGCGTCGTGGCCGGTGCCCCAGTTGGCGAGGTAGGCGTACGGGTTGCCAGTAACCGGGTCGTCGATGACCGTGATGTCGTGGGCGTAGTACTCGTTGGAGGCGGCCGCCGACTTGCTGACCGGGTCGCCGACCTCGCCCTGCCGGTACTCGGCGTCGTGGGCCCAGAAGTTGACCAGTTCGAGGTCGCCGCTGGCCCGGTCGAACTGGTGGACGTACATCCCGGCCGGGTCGCCGAGCGGGCCCGTGACGCCGAAGACGTAGTCCTCGCCGCCGATGCGGTGGTGATAGCAGTTGTGCATCCCGAAGCCGTACTCCTGTCGACCCAGGATCTCCGGGTCGGCAGGGTCGGAGACGTCGACCGCCAGCAGCCCCGTCGCGTCGGGGTTGTCCGCGCTTTCGCCCTCCGTGCGGGGCTCGGGCGTGTTCCCTGCCGTCGCCGCGAAGACGCCCGCGACCGGCTGCTGGGCGACGAACAGGTACGACCCGTCGCCGGAGAACTTCACGTCCATCACCGAGGTCGCGTTGTTCTCGTTGGGGATGAACGACAGCACCGTCATCTCGGCCCGCTCCAGCTCCGCGCGGGACCCCGCGCGGGTGTAGGCGCTGACGTCGAGCATCGCGACGCCGCGGTCCTCGGTCGGCGACTTGCTGGAGACGAGCCCGCAGGCGGCGATATCGCCCCTCACTCGGAGTTCGCTCAGCCCGCCGTAGTGGGGCTCGTCGGCGTCGCCGGTGACCGACTCGCTGCCGATGCCGCCCAGCGAGTGGTAGCCGACGTTCGTCATCCCGAAGTCGTCGACCTCGACGTGTTCGTGGCCCTCGGTGCCGTGGTCGCCGCTGGAGGGGTGGCCCGTCGCGACCCCCGTCGCGGCGACGCCGAACGTCGCGGCGGCACCCTTCAGGATCGCTCTCCGCGTCTCGTCGTCGATGTTATCGTCACCCATGACTGTGCCCTGTTTCCGACCTCGGTATAAAGGAATATTCTGACAAATCCGTCCAAACGTCGGCCGGCGAGTCAGGGTTCCGTCGAGACGCCGACGACCTCGTTCGTCTCCGTCTCGCCGACGAGCTTCCGCCACTGGCGGTTGCCGTCGCCGTCGCTGGGCGGGTCGGTCGTGTACTCGATGGGCCCGAACGTGTACGACCCCGTCGAGGACGGCGCCTCGACGAACAGCCGCCGGGTGCCCTGGCCGTCGGTGGTGGTGCCGGCGTCGTCGTCGGCGGCGCCGATGGCCGTCTCGAACTCGGCGAGCGTCTCGAAACCGATGTCGCGGAGTCTGATGTCGGGGCTGCCGGCCTCGTAGACGGTCCACTCTCCCGGAACCCGGGTCCGGACCCACACGGCCTCGCCGTCGAGCACCTGGGCGTCGACGTCGAGCACGATGTTGGCCGTCTGGCCGGCGGTGAACACCGACGCCGCGTCCCGGTGGGTGGCGTCGATGTCGATGATTGGGTCCGACCCGACCGCCAGGTCATTGTGGTGGGCGACGAACACCCCCTGGTTGATGTCGCTCATGAACGTCAGCCCGTTGGACTCGACGGCACACCAGCAGAACGGCTGGAACTTCCCGAGCGGGGCGAACCCCCGCGGGTCGCCCATCTTCGACTCCTCGGGCACCGGTTCGACCGGCTTGAACGACCCCTCCTCCTCGAGCGTGAGGCTGCCGTTCTCCTCGACGATCTCGAGGTACATCACGCCGCCGTGGTAGTGGCTGAGGTGGACCCACCCCTCCTTCGTGATGTCGGCGTTGTGCGGCCCGAGGTAGTAGGAGTAGTCCTCGCCGAAGGAAATCGGGTCCTGCCACTCCCACATGTCGAGGAACTCGCCGCCGTCGTCGGCCTTCCCCTCGCCGCGGCCGATCTCGGGGTTGGTCTCGCCGGTCTCGTCGAGGCCGTCGCAGTCGACGAGGTAGAGCCGCCCCGAGGAGCCGTCCGTGACGCCGATGGTCTCCTGGCCGGCGATGGCGACCCGCTTGCCGCCGATCAGCGTCGGCGCCGGCTGGACGTAGTGGGCGCGCTCCATCGGGAACTGCCCGATCGTCCGCAGGTTCGTCGGGTCCGTCGCGTCCAGCACCTGCATGCCGGGCGAGGACCACATCCCGAAGTAGACGTACGGCCGCCCGGTCACCGGGTCGTCGACGACGGTGACGTCGTGGGCGTCGCCGGACGTCTGGAAGGCCTCGCCGTTCGTGGCGTTGCCGCCGGCGTCCCACTTGTTGACGAGCCGCAGCTGGTCCGTCGAGCGGTCGATCTCGTAGACGAACAGCCCGTTGAGGTTCGCCGTGTAGCCGACGGCGAAGACGTAGTCCGTCCCCCCGATGTTGTGGACGTAGGCGTTGTGCGGCCCCAGGGCGTAGTGGTCGTACTGGCTGACCAGCTGCGGCGAGCTCTTGTCGGAGACGTCGTACAGCTGGATCGAGTTCGCGCCGGCGCTCGTCCCGCTGCCCTCGGCGTTCCGGCTGGTGTTCGGCGAGCCGAACAGCGCGCTCACCGGCTCCCGGGACGCCACCAGGTAGTTGGCGTCGTCGGTCACCTTGACGTCCATCACCGCCGAGGCGTCGTTGTCGTCGCGGGCGACCCCGAGCAGGTCGATGTCGGCGAACTCCAGTTCGGCGCCGTCGTTCCGCGCCTCCGTGAAGTCGCTCACGTCGAGGATGGCGAACCCGCGGTTCGGCGTCGGCCCCCGCGAGGTGATGAACCCGACGAAGGCGTAGCCGTTCTGGACGCGCAGCTCGGTCAGCCCGCCGTAGTGCGGCGTGTCGGCGTCGCCCCGGCCGCGGCCGCCCAGCGAGTGGTAGCCCACCTGGTCGATGGGACCGACCGTCTCGTGAAGCGAGCCGTCGAAGTGGTCGTGCTGTTGGTTCGGCGAGCCGGTGTTCTCCGTCGGATGGCCGACCGCGGCGCCCGCGGCGCCGGCCGTCAGCGCGCCGCCGACCAGCTTGAGAATGTTCCGTCTGGTCCGGTCGTCGATGTCGTCGGGACGCATGGTTCGGCCCCCGGTACCGACTCCCGTGATAAATCCGTTCTGACAAAACCGTCCAAAACTTCCGTTCGCTCTCCGGCGGGCGACGAAAACCCCTCGCCGGCCGTCCCGCTACTCCTCGCGGCCGAGCAGGTCGCGGGCCCGGTCGGCGATGCGGTCCCGCTGGTGGGCCGCCAGCCCGACCGTCGCCGCGGCCGTCCCGAACACGAAGTTCGTCGACTGTCCGACCACGAAGTTCGTCTCCAGCGTGCCGGGCACCGCCCGCCAGGTGTCGCCGCCGTCGGTGCTCACCTCGACGGGGCCGACCGTCGCGCCGTCGGACTCCTCGCCGACGTCGGCGAAGTACGACAGCGTGTCGCCCTGGCTTGCGGTATTGTTACTGTCGAACTCGACGTACGTCGCGTCGCCCTCCTCGTAGGTTTCGTAGCCGTCCTCGCCCTCATCGTAGGCGTCCCAGGCGGCCGGCAGCCGGTCGCGGACTCGAACCTCATCGTAGCGGTCGAGGAAGTCGACGCTGAGCCGGATGCGGTCGGTCTGTCCGGCGGTGAACACCGACGCGTCGTCAGACCGGGTGACGTCGACGACCGCCGGCCCGCCGCCTATCTCGATGTCGTTGTGGGTGACGGCATGGACGCCCTGGTTGATGTCAGAGGCGAACGTGACGCCGTTGGACTCGTTGGCCCCCCAGCAGTTCGGCGTCACGCTCGTCAGCCCCTCCATCCGGGACGCCTTCGGCACGCCGTAGTCCGGCCGCGAGAAGCCCTTCTCGTTGAGCTGCATGTTGCCGTCCACCTCCTCCATCTTCAGATAGCGGATGCCGCCGTGGTAGTGGGCCTGGTGGACCCAGAAGTCGCCGCTCTCGTCGACGGAGACGTCGGAGTTGTGCGGCGACAGCGTGAAGTTGTTGAACTTGACCTCGGTGTTACTGTACCGCGCGTTCTTGCCCTTCTCGTTCTGCCACTCCCAGGTGTCGAAGTTGCCGAGCGCGCTGGGGGTCGCGGCCGGCTTGACCCCGTCGGGGACGTCGAGGACGTCGGCGTCGGCCTCGTAGATGCCCGACGTGTCGACGAAGTGGATCTTTCCGGTGCTCTTGTCGTTCGCGGATATCTCCTGGCTGGCGACGGCGACGCGCTTGGTCCCGTTGTCGGTCTGCATCAGCTTCGGCGCCGGCGAGGCGAAGTGACACGCGCTCATCTCGAAGTGCCCGAGTTGCGTGAGGTTCTCCGGGTTGGAGGCGTCGAGCACGCGGAGGCCGTTACCCCAGTAGGAGAGGTAGACGGTCGGCCGGCCGGTGACCGGGTCGTCCTGGACCTCGACGTCGTGGATGTACTGCTGGTTCGGGAAGAAGCCGCCCTGCCGGGCGTCTCCGGAGATGGTCCACTGGTTGACCAGTTCCAGCTGGCCGCTCGCGCGGTCGAACCTGTAGATGTACATCCCCTCGGTGCCGTCGCCGAGGTCGTGGATGGCGAAGACGTAGCCGTCCTGGCCGATGCGGTGGTGGAAGAGGTTGTGGACGCCGGTGCCGGACACCTGCTGGGTGCCGACGGTTTGCGGGTTGCCCTTGTCGGAGACGTCAACCGCGATGACGGCGCCCGGAACCGCCGAGAACGATTCGGCGTCGGCGTTCGGCGTCGGGTCCGACGCCTCGTTGAACAGCGCCGTGTACGGCTGGGTCCCGAGGAAGACGTACTGGCCGTCGTCGCTGACCTTCAGGTCCATCACCGCCGTCGCCGTGCTGTTGTTCGTCAGATACGAGACGACGTTCATGCTCGCGGCGTCTGCCTGCGCCGTGTTTTCGGCGCCGTTGTAGCCGCTGATGTCGACGATGGCCATCCCGCGGCCCGGCGTCGGCCGGTCCGAGGAGAAGAAGGCGACGTAGGCGTAGTCGCCGCGCACGCGGATCTCCGTCTGACCGCCGTAGTGCGGCCTGGAGGGCCGGCCGGCCCGGCCCTCGCCGCCGGTCGACCCCATCGAGTGATAGCCGACCACGCTGGCGTTCACCGTGTTGCCCGGCACGTCGTAGTCCGTGGGTTGGCCCGTGTCGGGACCATCCGCCGTCGAGCCGCTGCCCCACTCGTGGGCGCTCGCGGAGCCGGCCGCGGCACCGACTCCGAGCGCCGCTCCGACCGTCTTCAGCACCGTCCGTCGCGTCCGCTCGGATATGTCAGAGGAACCTGTCATGGTCTGCCGCACCTTTCTTCCACCGATAAAAGGGGATTGTGACAAGACCGTCCAAACGTGCGTGTCGCGACGGGCGGCGCCGGCGACGGCCGGGCCTGACGCCCCCGCGTCGTCGCTGGAGGGTCCGTCCGGCCGGTGCTCGGCTGGCGGGAGTTCACCCGCCACGTCAGCCACGAATCGATGCCCGAACCCGTCGACGCGAGCCGACTCGGCCACCACGAGACCCTGGGGTGCCACCGGACCGGCGGCGTCGACGCGGCCCGCCCGTCGGACCCCGTCGACGGCGGTGAACCGGGGCCACGTCCACCACATCGGGCGGCCGACGGTGCCGTCGAACGTCGCGCTCGTCTGCGGCGTCGACCGCGTCGTCGAGACCGGCTCGTTCGGCGCCGGTGCCTCCGCCACGGGCCGTGCGCCGCCGCGAGCCACGTCGACCATGTGCGACCACTGCTCGGGGCCTCGGTACGACGGAACCGGGACGACGGGAGAGGGTGCCACCCGTTCGACGCACCGCACCGGGAGTCGCTCGACCGCGCCGCCGACGGGTCGCGGTCGAACCACCGGACGTGCCCGGTCTACTCGCACCTCGACGGGAACGACAGCGTGGAGTTCGAGGGGACTCGCGAGCGGGCTCGGGCGGTCCGCGAGACGGCCGGCCGGAAACTGTGAGCGGCGGTGTCCTCGTCTCTAAGGTAAATATTTACTTCTCCGTCGTGAAATCAGGGTCCATGCCAGATTGGTCCCGCCGACGGCTCCTCCAGCTTGGCGTCGGCGCTCTCGCCGCGACCGCCGGATGCAGCGCCGCGACGACCGGCGACGGCCCCTCCGAAGAGTACGTCTACGTCGAGGACCCCGAGTGGGAGTCGGTTCGCGCCGGCGGCACCGAGCCCGTGGTGAGTCACCCGAACGAGCGCCTGTCGGAGATCGGCTACGCGCTCTTCGTGACCGAATCGACCGCCTCGAAGTTGACCTTCCGGCGCGAGCCGGACGGCGTCGAGGCCGCCCGGTCGTTCCTCGAGGCGACCCGGTTCGACGAGGAGACGCTGTTCGTCCGCCACGACACGGTCCGGCAGTGCTACAGGCGGGAACCGTTCCGTCTCGGGCGCGAGCCGTCGGAGCGAGTTCCGAGGCCCGCGTTCTGCACCCGGCTCAGACCGCCCGACGTGTCCTGCTCGAAGGACGCCGAGGACACCGCGGTCCACCTCGTCCGGCTCCCCGTCGGCCTCGAGGACCCACCGAACAGCTACGGCTTCACCGACAGCAGCGACTGCGACCGCGGCCCGACGCCCCGTGGCGGGGGTGACGGGCAGTGACGACGCGACGGCGCCTGCTCTCGCTCGCGGCCGCCGCCGGGGCGGCGTCGGCGGCCGGCTGCTCGCTGTCGGGCGACGGTGACGACGACGACCCGGAGTACGACGAGGCCGCCGTCGCGGACGTCCCGGACAGGGAGGTACCGACGATTCGCAAGCGACTTCCGGCCGGCGTCGGCGAGGAGCACGTCGAGGCGGGCCTGACGAGGGCCCGCGAGTTGCTCGACAGGGTACCGGAGTCGGTCCCGCCCGCCGAGGTGCCGAACGAGGTGGTCCGGGAACGGATCGAGCGGCGACGGACGGAGGTCGCGGAGGACCTGGAGTCGGCAGCCGAGCCCGAGGCGTCCCTCGAGGGACTCCAGCGAGGCCGGAGCGCGCGCGAGGACGCCGCCGGCGTCGAGGCCATGTACGCCGTCTCGGTCAGCGAGCGGACGCTGGAGGACGTCCTCGGCCGCGTCGACCCGGTCGCCCGGGAACGCGAGGCCGTCGAATCGGAGTTCGGGTACGGCGGCGAGGGCCTCATCGAGACGCTCGTGACCGCCGGAACCGCCGAGCGGTACCTCGCCACTGCCGGTCGAATCCTGTCGTCACCGGAGGGACGGCGGCAGGACTCGGAGGTGGAGGTGACGACCGCCGCGGAGGCGGGCGGGCGAATCGAGGAAGCGGCGGCCTACGTCGAGGACGCCCGGCACATCCGCGAGCGGTTCGCCGCGTCGCACGACGACCCCGACGACTTCGGGGCCACGTTCGAGGCGGCGCTGGAGTCGCTGCGCGCCGACCTCGCCGGCCGGTGTTCGGAGTACGACGGGAGGCGCGCGACGCCCTCGTCGCTGGTCGACGCCTCCGTGGAGGATACCCCGGCCGAGGACGTGCTCGCCGACCAGCTCTTCAGCGTCCGCGCCGACTGCAGCCGGCTCGAGGAGGACGGCGACGGTCGCCTCGCGCGGCGGCTCCTCCGGGTCCACCGCGCACACCACGACGTCCTGGCGCTGTCGGAAGCACGGCAGCGCGTCGAGGACGGCCAGTTCCGGATGCCGGCGGACGCCGCGGCGTTCGACAACCGCCGGGCCCGGGCGATGGACGCCATCGAATCGGCCGCATCGGCCGCCGAGCACCCGCGGCTGACGGAGCGACTCCTCGAAGCGGCCGCGAGTCGGGTGGAACGGGGCGACGGAGCGAGGGACGGACGGGCGTCGTCCGGGGCTGTCGAAACGGCGGTCCGGGAGTACGACACCGCGTTCGTCGCGGCGACGACCGCGACGGACGCAACCGGGCGGTTCGTCGACGGTCTCGGCCCGGATGACTAGCGGCGCGAGCGCTCCCGAGGCCGGTCGACAGACCCCGGAACACGAACGTCGGGCTGGGGTCGCAGGGGGAGTATCGAGCGGGCCGTCGAGGCGGCGACGGCCGACGCCGACGGAGCCCTCCGGTCTTGCCGCCGTCGGCGGAGAGCCGCAGGGGACCGAACTCGCGGGTGCCGTCCGAGTCGTCGGGTCCGGCGGCCATCCCGACCCCGGCACACGGTCGGAAGTCGTTCCAGCACGAGCGTGACGACCCCGTCCGGACGACCCGCGGCGGACGCTACCGACCGCGGGGGCGAGCGGCGGGAGACGACCGGCGCGAACGCTTTTGACGCCGGCCGACCAACCCCGGCGCATGAACGTCGAGGATGCCGCCGAGGAGCTCGCCTCCGAGCTCGGGGTGGACACCGAGGAGGTCGAGGAGGACCTCGAGAAGCTGGTCTCGTACTCGGTCCCGCTGGACGAGGCCAAGAGCAGCCTCCGCCGCAAGTACGGCGACGGCGGCGGCGGCACCGACACGCCGCCAGAGACCGACGTCGGCGACGTCGCCCCCGACGACGGCAGCGTCACCGTCACCGCCCGGGTGCTGACGGTCGGCAAGCGCTCGATCCAGTACGACGGCGACGAACAGGTCATCTTCGAGGGGGAGCTGGCCGACGAGACCGGCCGGATCTCCTACACCGCCTGGACGGACTTTTCGCTGTCGCCCGGCGACACCATCACCGCGGGCAACGCCGGCGTCCGGGAGTGGGAGGGCGAGCCGGAGCTCAACCTCGGGGAGTCGACGACCGTCACCCTCCACGACGAGCCGCTGGAGGTGCCGCACGAGGTCGGCGGCGAGCGAAACCTCGCCGACCTCGAGCCGGGCGACCGCGGCCGGACCGTCGAGGTCCGGGTGCTGGAGGTCGAATCGAAGACCATCGACGGCCGCGACGGCGAGACGGAGATTCTGAGCGGCGTCGTCGGCGACGAAACCGGCCGGCTGCCGTTCACCGACTGGGACCCCCACGACGACGTCGAGGCGGGCGCGTCCGTCCGGCTCGAGGACGTCTACGTCCGGGAGTTCCGCGGCGTGCCGTCGGTCAACGTCACGGAGTTCTCGACGGTCGAGCCGGTCGCCGACGTCGCGGTCGACGACGCGGCGGCCCGGATGACCGTCCGGGAGGCCGTCGCGTCGGGCGGCGTCTTCGACGTCGAGGTCGTCGGCAACGTCATCGAGGTGCGGGACGGCTCGGGGCTCATCCAGCGGTGTCCGGACTGCGGCCGCGTCGTCCAGAACGACCAGTGCCGCAGCCACGGCGCCGTCGACCCCGAGGACGACCTCCGGGTGAAGGCCATCCTCGACGACGGCACCGACACGGTGACGGTCATCCTCGGCCGGGAGCTGACCGAGGAGATCTACGGCGGGACGCTCGAGGAGGCCCTCGAGGACGCCCGCGACGCGATGGACCGGGGGGTCGTGGCCGACGCCATCGCCGACGACATCGTCGGCGGCGAGTTCCGCGTCCGCGGGATGCTGTCGGTCGACGAGTACGGCGCCAACCTCGACGCCGACAGCTTCGCCACGAGCGACGACGACCCCGCCGACCGGGCCCGCGAGCTGCTCGCGGAGGTGACCGCATGAGCGACGCCGACGACTCCGGGCCCGGCCGCCGCGAGGTGGCCTACCGGCTGTTCGCCGCCGAGTTCGACGACGCCGAGTTCGACTACTCCGAGAGCGACGAGGAGCGGGCGCCCAACTACGTCGTCACGCCGACGGGCGCCCGCGTCAACCGGCTGTTCGCGGTCGGCGTCCTCACGGAGGTCGAGAGCGTCAACCCGGAGATGGTCCGGGGCCGCGTCGTCGACCCGACGGGGGCGTTCGTCACCTACGCCGGCCAGTACCAGCCGGAGGCGCTGGCGGCGCTGGAGCGGACCGAGCCGCCGGCGTTCGTCGCGCTGTCAGGGAAGGCCCGGACCTTCGAGCCGGACGACGACGACGTCGTCTACTCGTCGGTCCGGCCGGAATCGGTCAACGCCGTCGACGGCGAGACGCGGGACCGCTGGGTCGTGGCGGCCGTCGAGCGGACGCTCGAGCGGGTCGGCGTCGCCGCCGCCGCCGTCGAGTCGGGGCTCGCCGGCGACGACCTCCGGGCGGCGCTGACCGACGCCGGCGTCGACGACCGGCTGGCCGACGGCGTCGCCCTCGCCCTGGAGTTCTACGACACCACGCCGGCCTACCTCGGGGCGCTCCGGGAGACCGCACTCGACGCCGCCCGCGTCGTCACCGGCGATATCGACGAGGCCGACGCCCCGACGCTGGCGCCGGACGACCCCGGCGGTCCCGACGCCCCGACGGCGGCCGACCTCGCGACGCTGGAGCTGTCGGCGCCGGCGGCCGCCGCTGGCGACG
>JAHENN010000316.1 GCA_018609665.1 Haloarculaceae archaeon
GCAGCCACCACTGGCATCTTGTAGCAACCGGACTTGGATTCAAAGTCGGTCAAACAACATTGCAGGGGAGCACGGTGGAATGGTTCATTTTCATCCTGGCACTCCTCGTCTCGATTACTGTCGGCCACGAACTCCCAGACGCCAACGTCGATATTTAACCGATTCTACTGAATCCGCTGAAGGAATGAGGTCACTCTTTTGTACTATCAGACTATTTAGATGTTAGCGAGGTATCGTCATCGTTGTACAACCGGAAGACACGAGCGGCGTTGGCGATGCGGCGAGCGGGGCACGGCGGGGTGTAGAAAAACAGCTTAGACAGCGCTCTCTTATGTTGTCGTTGATAATGACGCGACGACGATCGCCCGCCCACTACTCGCCTTCGAGAATCCCGATACCTACGATTCGACGTTCTACGCCGAGCAACTGCGACGGGCAGCGGCGAGTGTTCTGTCACCGCTGGGTTGGCAAAAAAGGATATCCGCTCGTATCTCGCTGACTGTGTCGATGTGAGTCTGACTCGCTTCGTATAGCGGCGTGGTTGTTTTGCCGAATGGATTCTGAACCCCCGCCCCAGCTTCACACAGCCCCGTGTGGAGTCGTCCGTACACTCTCTTCTCAGCTGTTCTCAATTGGTGATTAATTAAGTACTTCCTACGCGTCGAATATCAGAGAAGCCCGGACGGCAGCGACCCCCGTATATCGTATGGTTGAACTCCAGATCAAAATGACCGGTCGAATCCGCGTGAAAAGGAGAAAAGTGGCGGTACAATCAATGTGTCCGCCATTTACGTCGGCTAAGAATTGTGCAGGCTGTGGATGGGCCCTGCCGGATTTGAACCAGCGCTCAATCCGTTATGAGCGGACCGCTTTGAGCCAGACTAAGCTAAGGGCCCTCGCCCGGTGTTTCTCCGTCGGTGCCCTTTAGTTTGCCGGGACCCGGTTGCGGCGCGCAAGCGACAAGCCGGGCGGCCCCGACGGTCCGGCATGGAGTTCCGCTTCGACTACCGACCGGGGACGCTCCGGTACGGCGCGGGCCGTGTCGGCGCCCTCGGCGACGAGCTCGCGGCGCTCGGCGCCGACGACGCGCTGGTCGTCACCGGCCGAACGGTCGGCGAGACGGCGGCGGTGATGGAGCCGGTCCGGGCGGGCCTCGGCGACCGGCTGGCCGGCGAGTTCGCCGAGACGACCCCCGAGAAGCGCTTCGCGACGGCCCTCGCGGGCGCCGAGCGGCTCGCGGCGACCGGTGCCGACGCGGTCGTCGCCGTCGGCGGCGGCAGCAGCCTCGACGTCGCGAAGGTGATGGTCGCGCTCGCGGCCGCCGACGACCCGGCGTCGCTCCGCGAGGAGTTCGAGGCGACCGGCGCGGTCGCGGTGCCCGACGGCGACCTCCGGCCGGTGGTCGCGGCCCCGACGACGCTGGCCGGCGCGGACCTGTCGACGGTCGCCGGCATCACCTCCCGGCGGGACGGGCTCGTCCGCGGCGGCGCCCACGACCGGCGGCTGATGCCGGCGGCGCTGCTGTACGACCCCGAACTGTTCCGGACGACGCCGCACGGCGTGCTGTGTGCCTCGGCGATGAACGGCCTCGACAAGGCCGTCGAGACGACCTACGCGGCGACGGCGACGCCGGTGACCGACGCGACCGCCGTCCGGGCGTTGCGGCTGCTGTCCCGAGGGCTGCCCGACCTCGGCGCCGGTAACCGCGACGACGCGACGATGCACGACGCCGTCGTCGGGACGGTCCTGGCGCAGTACGGCTGCTCGCGGGCCGACGGGCTGACGCTGTCGCTGATCCACGCTTTCGGCCACGGCGTCGCCCGCGGCTACGACGTCCAGCAGGGCGGCGCCCACGGGATCGTCGCGCCGCACGCCCTCCGGTACCTCTTCGACCGCGTCGACGCCGGCCGCGGCCTGCTGGCCGAGGGGCTGGGCGTCGAGGCCGCGACCGCCGAGGCGACGGCCGACGCGGTCGTCGCGCGGGTCGTCGAGATACGCGACGCGCTCGGACTGCCGAGCCGCCTCCGGGCGATCGACGACATGTCGGAATCGGACCTCCCGGCGGTCGCGGCGGACGTCCACGGCGACGGCTTCATGTCCAACTGCCCGCCGGGGCTGGACCCGACGGTCGAGGAGCTGGAGGGGGTGCTGCGGGAGGCGTGGTGACGGGCGGAGCGTCCGGCCGCTCGCAGCGGTCGCTGCTCGCTCGGTCGCGCGAGAAGACGCCGCCGCCAGGTCTCGAACCTGGGACAACCTGGGTAACAACCAGGTGCTCTACCAACTGAGCTACGGCGGCCCGACGTGTTTCTGTACTCCGATTCGATAAATAGGGCTTTCGCTTCTGCCCGGCACCGACATGCTTTAGCGACGGACGGCGCAACCGCGCGTATGTCCTTCGAGTCGGTCGTCGCGGCGGTTCGCGACCGGGTGGTTCCCGGCGACGAGGAGCGTGCGGCCCTCGAGTCGGTCGTCTCCGCGCTGACCGACCGCGCGGAGGCGGCGATCGCGGACCTCCCGGTCGAGGCCGACGTCCGGCTCGTCGGCTCGACGGCCCGCGGCACCTGGCGCGCCGGCGACCGCGACGTCGACCTCTTCGTCCGGTTTCCGCCGTCGCTGTCCCGCGAGGAGCTGGAGCGGTACGGCCTGGCGGTCGGCCACGAGGTGCTGCCCGACGGCCGCGAGGAGTACGCCGAACACCCCTACGTGAAGGGGGAGTTCGACGGCTTCGGCGTCGACTGCGTCCCGTGTTACGCCGTCGAGTCGGCGACCGACATCCGCTCGGCCGTCGACCGGACGCCGTTCCACACCGACTACCTCGAGGGCCGCGTCGAGCCGGTGGCCGACGACGTCCGGGTGACGAAGGCGTTCCTCGACGGCGTCGCCGCCTACGGCAGCGACCTCCGGACGCGGGGCTTCTCGGGGTTCCTGACGGAGCTGCTCGTCCTGGAGTACGGCGGCTTCCGGCCGCTGCTGGAGGCGGCTGCCGACTGGCAGCCGCCGGTCCGGCTGGACCCCGAGGACCACGCCGCCGCCTCCTTCGAGGACCCGCTGGTGGTCGTCGACCCGACGGACCCCGAGCGGAACGTCGCGGCGGTCTGCTCGGCCCGCAACGTCGCCCGGCTCGTCCACTACGCCCGCGACCTGCTGGCCGACCCGCGGGTCGACGTCTTCGAGCCGGACGAGCCGGCGCCGGCGTCGGCCGAAGACGTCCGGGCGGCCGTCGCCGCCCGCGGGACGGTGCCCGTCGCGGTCCGGTTCGACGCCCCGGACGTCGTCGACGACCAGCTCTACCCACAGCTGGAGAAGTCGCTGGCCGGCGTCGAGGGGGCCCTCGAGCGGGCCGGCTTCGCGCCGCTGCGGAGCGCCCGCTTCGCCGACGACACCGCGGTCCTGCTGGCGGAGTGCGGCGTCGCCGAACTGCCGGCCGTCGAACGGCACCGCGGGCCGCCGGTCGGCGTCCGCGACCACGCCGAGGGGTTCTTCGACGCCTACGCCGACGACCCCGACGCGACCGGGCCGTTCGTCGACGATGACGGCCGCTACGCCGTCGAGCGCCCGCGCGACGCCCGGACGCCCGCCGAGCTCGTCGAGGCAGAGCTGTTCGAGGTCTCGCTGGGGCCGCACGTCGAGTCGGCGCTGGAGGACGGCTACGACCTGCTGGCCGGCGAGGCGGTCGCCGAGCTGGCCGGCGAGTTCGGGCCCGAGCTGGCCCGCTATCTCTCGCCGCGGCCGTAGTCTACAGGTCGTGAGCGTCGGCGACGTCGCGGATGACGCCCGCGGCGTCGTCGCCGACCCCGCCGTCGGGGGCGACGGGCTCGCGGCCGTCGAACACCTCGTGGACCATCCCGACGGAGTCGGCCAGCGCGTCCAGGGCGTAGCCGCCCTCCAGCACGAACGCCAGGGCGGCGCCGCAGTCGGCGGCGGTCTCCCGGACGAGGTCGGTCAGGTGGCCGTACCCCTCCGTGGAGACGCGCATCCGCGAGATGGGGTCGTGGCGGTGGGCGTCGAAGCCGGCGCTGACGAGCAGCAGGTCCGGGGCGAACCGCTCTACGGCCGGCGCCAGGAGCTCCTCGACGACCGCCGCGTACGCCGCGTCGCCGCTGCCGCCGGGCAGCGGGACGTTGAGGTTGGTCCGTCTGGCGTCCGGACCGCCGGTCTCGAGGACGTCGCCGGTCCCCGGGTACAACCCCTGCTCGTGGACCGACGCGTAGAGGCAGTCCGGCCGGTCGTAGCAGATCTCCTGGATGCCGTTGCCGTGGTGGACGTCCCAGTCGAAGACGGCGACGCGGTCGACGTCGTCCCGCTCCAGGGCGCGCCCGGCGGCGACGGCGGCGTTGTTGAA
>JAHENN010000317.1 GCA_018609665.1 Haloarculaceae archaeon
CGCGAGCAGGCCGGGCCGGACGGCCGCCACCAGCGCCCGGAGCTCCGGCAGGCGGTCCCCGACGGCCCGTGTCGACCGGGTCACCGCTCGCCCCGCGCCGCCGGTCGGTGCCGCAGTCCGGCGGTTCCGTCCTGCGCTCGCGTCGGGCGTCGGGCGGTCACGCTACGTCGGTCGCCAGCGGCCGTCGTCGGTCCGCTCGGCGACGCCGCGGCGCTCCATCTCGGCGAGGACCTCCTCGAGCCGGTCCGGCTGTGCGACCTCCAGTTCGATGCGGCCGACGTCGTGGTAGTCGGCGAGGTGGCCGCGGATCTCGTCGACGGTGAACGCCGGCCGGCCGGCCCGCTCCATGACGCCGCCGACGAGTTCGACCATGTCCTCGACGAAGTTCCAGGGGTAGACGACCCAGGTCCACTCCGCGAGGCGCTCGCCGACGAAGTCGGGCTCGAACTCGCTGGTCCCCAGCAGCTGGAGGGTCGCGGTGCGGACCGCCGCGGGGTCGCGGTCGGTGACGTACTCGTGGGCGCGGCGGATCGAGCCGCCCGTGTCGGCGATGTCGTCGACGATGAGGACGTCCTTGTCTGCGACGCTGCCCTCCGGCATCGGGTACCGCACCTGCGGCTCGCCGGCCTTCTGGCCCGTCCCGACGTAGTGTTCCATCTTGAGGCTCGCGAGGTCGTCCAGCCCGAGGAAATCGCAGAGACAGCGGCCGCCGAACCAGCCGCCGCGGGCCAGGGCGACGACGACGTCCGGCTCGAAGTCGGCGGCCTTCACCTCGTCGGCGACGTCGCGACAGAGCCCGTAGATGTACTCCCAGTCGGTGACCGTGCAGTCGAACTCCTCCGGGAGGTCGCTCATGGCCGCCACATGGCGGCCGTGGGTGGTTAATCTGTCCGTCCCGAGGGCGCCGCGAGACGGCGACTCGTTTGGACGGATTTGTCAGAGCAGCTTTTTGTACGGACGTAGAGCGTCGAATCATGTCGCAGGACGAGCTACCCGATAGCACACGTCGAGCGGTACTGAAGAGCATCGGCGCCTCCCTGGCCGTCGGCGCGGCCGGCGGCGCCGCGGCACACCCGGGCGGCGACGACAAACAGGGGTCGAATATCGACGGCGAGCCCGGCGAGCGGTTCCGCCTCGACGAGGGCGAGCCCTTCGACAGCGCCGCCGAGTACGGTTACCACAGCATGGCCAGCACCGGGCCGGCGAGCGTCAGCGGCCAGGCCGAACAGCGCAAGGGCGGCGACACGAACGCCGAGATGCGGTGTCACGGCGACATCGCCGTCGTCACCTACCGGCAGTCCAACGACGAGGACCCCGGCCGCCGGATGGCGACGCTGGACATCAGCGAGTTCAACGACGCCGCCACCGAGGCGGAACTCGAGGCGGCCGAGCTGACGGTGCTGGGCATCCTCCGGAACTTCAGCGCCGAGGCGAACCTCGCGACGGACATCAAGCTCTCCGACGACGGCAACTACGCCTTCCTCGGCACGCAGTCGCTGACGCCGTACGACGGCGGCTCGAACGGCGAGCCGAACACGACGGACCCGCAGGGCAACGTCGAGACCTCCGGCGGCGTCGTCGCCGTCGACATCAGCGACCCCGCGCGGCCGCGGACGGTCGACCGGATCGACGAGGCGTTCTCGACGGGCGTCCACAACGTGTACTACCACCGCATCGACGGTACCGACTACGTCTTCGCCTGCAAGGACGCCGGCCTCATCGCCCCGGACAGCGCGCTCAACGTGGTCCGGTTCGACCGCGACCCCGGCAAGCTGACCATCGTCAACCGGTGGACGGCCGACGGCAACACCGCCCGCGGCGGCGTCGGCACCGAACACGGGCTGTCGTACGTCCACGACGTCGAGGTGCAGGACGACCCCCGGACCGGCCGGCCGACCGTCTACCTGTCCGACTGGGACCGCGGGATGCGCGTGCTGGACGCCTCCGACCCGACGAACCTCGAACACGTCGGCCAGTTCGACATGTACCAGTGTCACTTCGCGACGCCGTTCCCGGAACTCGTCGAGGACGCCGACGGCAACGAGCGCCGCGTGGCCATCGCCAGCCACGAGGAGCCCGACGAGCGGTTCGACCAGCGGAGCTCGGTCATCTACAACACGCCTCACGAGGACAAGACCAACCCCAACTCGACGGGGACGGTGTTCCTGGTCGACTGCGAGGGCATCTACCCCGAGGACCCCGACCTCGGCGACTCCTGCGGCTGCGATGGAAGCGGCGACGGCCCCAAGCAGCTCGGCGAACTCGACAACTGGACCTGGAAGAACGTCGACACCGGCAAGGGGTTCGAGGACACGGTCAGCCGGGAGGACCGCTTCAAGGCCATCGAGCAGGGCACCTTCACCTTCCGGCTGAGCCCGCACAACTCCCAGGGCGCCGTCCACCAGATTGACGGCGAGGAGCGGTACATCATCCACCAGGGCCACTACCACGGGGGCGTCCGGTACCTGGAGATCGAGCCGGGCAGCGACCGGGGGCTGACGGAAATCGACGGCGGTACAGAAGGACCGAGGGGCCGCCGCGCCTATCGACCGAAGGAGAACCCGAACGTCAGCGGCCGCGACGGCAGCGGGACGATCGGCTGGATCAACAACACGACCGACTGGAACCTCAACGAGGTCGGCCACGCGCGGCCGTCCCGGGAGGGCGTCGGGCTGTCGCCGGACTTCTGGAGTTCCGTCGAGCACAACGGCCTGTCGTTCCACGCCGACCGGCGCGCCGGCGTCTTCGTCACCAAGCACGACGCGATTCCGATGACGAAGCCGCTGCCGCCGTTAGAAGCGGAGCGCATCAACGGCGACGGGTCGGTGTTCCAGGCCGGCCAGCCCGTCGAGGTCACCATCGAGGTCCGGACGTTCGAGCGGGACGGCGAGGCCGCCGACGTCCGGGTCCGGGACCGGATTCCGAGCGGCTGCGAGGTCCTCGACGGCGACGTGAAGACGTACCCGCAGGGCACCCGGACGGCCGTCGAGTTCACGACGACGGTCGCGCCCGGCAGCGAGACGACGGAGTTGACGTACTTCGTGCGGACGCCGGCCGACGCCGGCACGGGCACGTTCGGCCCGGTCGAGGTCAGCCCCGACGGCCGCGAGTGGGACGCCGTCGGCGGGACGACCGACACGAACGGGTGGCTCGGCTTCAGCACCTGAGCCGGTGACCGGGCGAAACTAAGTTCGCCCGCCCCCACGCGGGGCACATGGAGACGCGACGCTGCCTTCTGGTCGACGCGTTCACGACGGAGCCGCTTTCGGGCAACGCGGCCGGAATCGTCCCCGACGCGGCGGGGCTGGACGACGCGCAGATGCAGGCAATCGCCCGCGAACTGCAGGCCTCGGAGACGGCCTTCCTGACGCCGGGCGAGGAGGCCGACCGCCGGATCCGGTACTTCACGCCGACCCAGGAGGTCGACCTCTGCGGGCACGCGACGGTGGCGAGTCACGCCTGGCTCGCCGAGAGCGGCGAGATCGACGACGGGACCCACAGCCTGGCGACGAACGTCGGCGTCATCGAGGTGACCGTCGACGAAGGGGCAGTGTGGATGACCCAGGACGACGCCGCCGTCGAGGTCGTCGACCTCGACCGCGGGCGGGTCGCCGACGTCCTGGGGGCGGACCCGGCGACGCTGCGGGACGTCGGCGCGGACCTGCCGCTGGCGACGGCCTCGACGGGGCTGGGCTTTCTCGTCGTCCCGGTGAACTTCCTGGCGGCGCTGTCCGACCTCGACCCGGACTTCGGCGCCGTCGCGGCGCTGACCGACGAGCTGGACGTGACGGGCGTCTACGCCTTCACCTTCGACGCGCTGGACGCCGACGCGACGCTCCACGGCCGGATGTTCGCGCCGGGGGCGGGCGTCGACGAGGACCCCGTCACGGGCACCGCCTCCGGCGCCGTCGGTGCCTACCTGCGGGAGGTCGGGGCGTTCGACGGCGACCTGCCGTCGGAGCTGGTCCTCGAGCAGGGCCACTTCGTCGACCGGCCCGGGCGCGTCCGGGTGCGAGCCCGCTCGGACCCGGTGACGGTCGGCGGCCGGGCGGTGACGGCACTGGACGGCTCGGTCGCGGTGCCGGCGTCCGACGACGACGAGATCATCGAGGTCTGAGCGGCGTCGGGACCGTCGCAACTCGTCTCCGCGCGGCCGTCGTCCGCCGTCCGCCGGCGCGTGGCTCGCGGGCCGGCGGCGACGGCTCGCAGTCGCCGAATCGGGCGGGTTTGGGGCGGAACGAAGCACCTATCACCGAGGCCGGCGACCGCTCGTACACGCAGACATGGCTCAGCCTGACACCAGGAACGTCCGCTGGCTGGAGGACGTCCGGTCGGACGACATCGGGGCCGTCGGCGGCAAGGGGGCCTCGCTGGGGGAGATGACCGCCGCCGGACTGCCCGTCCCGCCGGGGTTCGTCGTCACCGCCGACACCTACCGGACCTTCATCGAGGAGACCGGCATCGACGAGGCGCTGTTCGAGGCCGTCGACGTCGACTCGGAGGACTCGACGGCGCTGGCGGAGGCGGAGGCGACCGCCAAGGAACTGATCCTCGGGACCGAACTGCCGGAGCCGGTCCACGAGCGGATCCTCTCGGCGTACGACGACGTCGCCGACGGGGAGGCGTTCGTCGCCGTCCGGTCGTCGGCGACGGCCGAGGACCTGCCGAGCATCGCCGCCGAGGAATCGGCCCTGATCAGGGTCGACGGCGACCCCCGGTTCGGCCGGATGGAGGAGCTCGCGCCGCTGGACTGTGGCCGGCGAACGGTCGAAGTGCCGAGCCTGACCGACGACGGCATCGAGTGGCGGGAAGTGGAGCGGCTGTACGAACACCCCGCCGACGGCGAGACGTTGTACCGGATCACGACGGGTTCCGGCCGTCAGATAACCGTCACGCCGGACCACTCCCTGGTCGTGCTCGACGAGGACACCCTGGAGCCGACGACGGCCACCGTCGAGGAACTCGAGGGCGACGAGAAGGTTCCCGTCGCCCGGGAGCTGACACCGATGGACGCGGGCCCGGACACGATCGACGTGACGGACTACGTCCGCGGGTCAGACGTGCTGTTGGGCGACGGCGGCGTCCTCATCGACAACGACTCCGCGAACGAGACGATCCAGCACACGCTGCCCGAGACCATCCGGGCCGACGAGGACTTCGCGTACTTCCTCGGACTGTACGTCGCCGAGGGGAGCACCTACTCGACCAACGAGGTCGCCCTCACGAACACGGAGGAGGTCCTCGAGCGGGCCGTCGGTGTGATGGACCGGCTCGGGCTCTACAACGGGCAGGCAAAGAACCGGCACTCCTATCGGTTCCACTGCAAGTCGCTCGTCCGGTTCCTGCACGCGGTGGCCGGTCGCCCGGACGGGACGGACGGGAAGGGCCGTCTGGCAGGAAACAAGCGGGTCCCGGAGTTCGTCTTCGGCTGGGACCGTGACCGCATCGGACAGTTCCTCCGCGGCTGTTTCGACGGGGACGGGACCGTCGGCGAGGAGATCGCCTACACCACGACCTCGGAGCGGCTCCTCGAGGGGCTCGCTCGCCTGCTCGAACTGCTCGGCGTCGACTACCGCATCGGCGAGCGGGAGGGCACCGACGAGTGGAGCGATTCCTATCGGCTCTTCGTTCCGGCGCGCGAGGCGGAGACGTTCCGCCGACGGGTCGGCTTCGAATCGGCAACGAAGTCCGAACGGCTCGACGAGCTCGTCGAGGCGCACGCCGAGAAGGCGTATCACCCCGAGTTCACCCGGACGATACCCGTCTCCGAGGAGCTCTCCAGGCGTGTCCGGGACAGGTTCGAGGAGACGCTCCCGACCGAGGACGTCACCGTCGCCCGCTGTCCCGACTGCGGGGACGAAATCAACAGGTCGAGCCCCTACGACGGCCGCGACCGGTGGTACTGCCCCGACTGCGGGTCGACCCACTACGAGGACGCGGTCGACTTCGAGACGGAAGAGCGGTACCGGGGGCGGGACGACGAGGGACGCTTCGCCGCCGACGGACACCCCTGGAACGAGGCGCGAATCGACGGCAGCTACAGCCAGAGCCGGTTCAACGAACTGCTGGAGGAACGCGGCGTCGAATCGTTGCAGTTCGACGAGACGGTCGGATGGGAGGACATCGAGCGGATCGAGCCGGTCGAGCACGACGGACCGGTGTACGACTTCTGTGTGCCCGGAGCGGAGAACTTCGCCGCGGGTCGCGGGAGCGTCGTCACACACAACACGGCCTCCTTCGCCGGCCAGCAGGAGACGTTCCTCAACGTCACCCGCGAGTCGCTCGTCGACCGGGTCAAGCGGTGCTGGGCGTCGCTGTTCACCCAGCGGGCCATCTACTACCGCAACGAACAGGGGTTCGCCCACGACGCCGTCGACATCGCCGTCGTCGTCCAGCAGATGGTCGACGCCGACAAGTCCGGCGTCATGTTCACCTCCCACCCCTCGACGGGGGAGCCGGAGCTGATCGTCGAGGCCGCCTGGGGGCTCGGCGAGGCCGTCGTCTCCGGGTCGGTCTCGCCGGACAACTACGTCGTCGACCGCGAGACGGGCGACCTGCTGGAGACCACCGTCGCCGACAAGAAGGTGATGATGGTCCGGGACGCCGAGACCGGCGAGACCGTCGAGCGGGAGGTCGCCGCCGACCGCCGCAACGCGCGGGTGCTCGGCGACGACGAAATCCGGCGGCTGGTCGAACTCGGCGAGCGCGCCGAGACACACTACGAGGAGCCGCAGGACGTCGAGTGGGCCATCGCCGACGGTGAGGTGTACATGCTGCAGTCCCGGCCCATCACGACCATCTCCGAGGCGGCTACCGCCGACGGCGACGGCGGCGAAGACGGCGACGGCGACGTCCTCGTCTCGGGGCTGGGCGCCTCGCCCGGCATCGCCTCGGGGCCGGCCCGGGTCGTC
>JAHENN010000318.1 GCA_018609665.1 Haloarculaceae archaeon
ACCGCCGAGTCGAGCGTCGACGCGGCCAGCGCCAGCGCGACGACGGCCAGAAGCGCGAGCACGAGCGGGAGGGCGCGGTCGCGGTCCACGGCCGGCGTTGCGGGGCGACGTCAAAAAGCGTTCCTGCCCCCGCCGGTAGCTTCTTTTGGCTCTGTCCCGTATCTTCGTATGATGGTGAAGCTCCTCGCGAGCGCCCGCCGCGTGGTCGGCGAGGTCCACGACGAGGTCCGCGAGGCGCTCAAGGAGCAGCACACCCCGAAACAGGTCGCCTACAGCTTCGCCCTCGGGGTGTTCATCACCGCGCTGCCGACGCTCGGCACCGGGGTGCTCGCGTTCTTCGTCATCGCGTACCTCTTCGAGAGCATCTCGAAGGTGTCGCTGTTCGCCTCCGTCATCGTCCTCAACCCCGTCGTGAAGTGGGGCGTCTACGGCACCAGCTTCTGGGTCGGGTCGTCCATCCTCGGGCCGGTCGACGGGAGGGTGGCGGACATCTCGCTGTCGGCCGCCCCGGACGTCGTCGCCCGGTTGCTCGTCGGCAACCTCCTGCTTGCGGTCGTCTTCACGGCCGTCGCCTACGTCGGCGCCTACCGCCTCACCGTCGAGTACCGGCGCCGCCGGGGCGACGTCGGAATTCTCGAGCGGACCTACGAGCGGCTGGCCAGCCGCCCGGAGGAGTGACCCGCCGCCGGTCGCCGCCGAACGGGAAGAGCTTTGACTGACTGACCGGTCAGTTACGACGAGCGCAGTGTCCTCCGTCCCGAACCCGGTCCGGCTCGTCATCCTGGCCGTCGGGCTCCTGCTCGCCCGGCTGGGAGTCGTCACCGAGGCCCGCGTCCGCCGGACGACGGAACTCGCGTGGCCGCGCGTGGTCACGGGGCTGGCCCGGATGTCGAAGAACGCCGTCGACGTCGCGATGGTCGGCCTCGCGGTGGGGTCGGCGGCCATCGCCGGCGTCGGCATCGCCGGCCCGTTCTGGGGGCTGGCCTTCTCCGTCGGCGGCGGCGTCGCCGGCGGCACCATCGCCCTGGTCAGCCAGCGGTACGGCGCCGGCGCCGACGAGGCGCTGGGGCTGGCCGTCCGCTCGAGCGTCCTGCTGGTCGTCGTCGCGACGCTGCCCGTCGTGGCCGTCTTCCGGGCGTTCCCGGCGGCGCTGATCGGCCTGCTGAGCAGCGACCCCGAGACGGTCCGGCTCGGCGGCGCCTACCTCCGGGTCGTCGCCTTGGGGGTGCCGTTCGCCGGCCTCAACCTCATCGGCAGCCGCGTGCTCGTCGGCGCCGACGACGCCTACACGGCGATGGTGCTGCGGGCCGGCGGCGCCGTCGCCAACGTCGGCATCAACGCGGTGCTCATCTTCGGCGCCGGGATGGGCGTCGAGGGCGCCGCCGTCGGGACGGTCGTCTCGAACGTCGTCGTCGCGGCGGCCTTCGCGACCGGGCTCACCGTCGGCCGGGTGCCCGGCGCCGGCGAGTTTCCCGTCACCGTCGACCCGTTCGGCCGGTACGCCGACCGCTCGACGCTGGCCGACCTGGTCGCCATCGGCCTGCCCGTCATGGGCCGGAACCTCGTCTGGACCGTCGCGGAGTTCCCGATGTTCGCGATTCTCGACGTCTTCGGCCGGGACGTCGTCTCGGCGTTCGTCATCGCCCGTCGGGTGTTCGGGCTGCTGAACACGCCCGGCTGGGGGTTCGGGCTGGCCTCCTCCAGCCTCGTCGGCCAGGAACTCGGCACCGGCGAGGAGGGCGCGGCGGCGGCCTTCGGCCGCGAGATCATCCGCTTCTCGACAGCCGTCTACGCGGTGCTGGCCGCCGCCGTCTTCCTCCTGGCGGAGCCGGTGGTGGTGCTGTTCGTCGGCGACCCCGCGGCGCCGGAGGTGCCGGTCGCCGTCCCGCTCGTCCGGATGGCGTGTATCGCGGTCGTCCTCCAGGGGGTCTCCGGCGGCGCGGCCGGCCCGCTCGACGCCGCCGGTGACACCCGCTGGCCGTTCGCCAGCCAGGCCCTCGGCATGTTCGGCGTCTCCATCCCGCTCGTCTATCTCGGGTCGGTGACGCCGCTCGGCATCTACGGGCTCTACCTGGCGTTCCTCGCGGAGACGTCCGTGCCGGCGGCGCTGAACTACTACCGGTTCCGCTCCGGCGTCTGGAAGCGGGTCAGCCGCGCCTACCGCCCGGAGGCCGTCGCCGACGACTGAGGCGGCCGGTCAGTCCTGCACGTCGTCGGCACGGGCCGTCCGCGGCGGCCACTCCGGGGGGAGCGCCCCCGCTTCCTGGAGCCGGCCGACGGCCCGGCGGCGGCTGACCGCCAGCGTGATCCGGTTCGCCAGCAGCGTGTAGTGGTGGGTGCCGGTCTCCTTCCGGAGGTAGTCGGTCACGCCGGCGTCCATCGCCGCCTCGACGACCTCCTCGCCCCGGACGCTGGTGAACAGGATGAACGGAAACCAGGGGCGGTCGTCCCGTATCCGCCGGCAGAGCTCGAGGCCGTCGAGCTCCGGCATCCGGTAGTCGCTGACGACGCAGTCGATTGGCTCGGCGTCGATTCTGGTCGGGACGGTCGAGGGGTCGGCCTCGCTCCGCACGGAAATGGAGTCGTCGACCGTCTCGAGAAACTCGGCGGTGAGGTCCCGAATCGCCGGGTCGTCGTCGACGTGCAACACGTTGATATCCTGGAACATTCTGCCGTCCTGCGGCCGTCGTGTGAACCAACTCGGCATCCGGCGGCTCGGCGTGCTCTGCGAGCCGGCGGGTGCTCACTCCTCGGCGAGCTCTTCGGTTATCGCCGCGTGGCACTGCTCGCACAGCGGCACCTCGTCGTGGTCGGTGTTCCGGACGGTGAGTTCGTACCGGCGGGCGTCCGGGGCGCCGCAGTTGACGCAATCGCACTCCATACTGTTGAGCACGTCGGCCGCACATATAAAACGCCAGGAACCTTCGGTCGGCCGATGTGCGAACGTGCCGGCGGCCGACGCGGCGGTCAGCCCACCGCGGCGGCGAGGTCGGCGACCGCCGACGCGTCGACGTACCGCGGGAGCAGGTGGACGAGCGCCGCGGCGGCCGCGAGCTCGACGACCGTGACCGCGACCGTGACGGCGTTGGCGAACCGGCTCGAGGTGGTGACGCCCGCCGGGAGGCCGAACTCGTTGCCCGACAGCGGGTAGAACAGCGCGATGCCGCGGGTGCTCCCGATGACGTCGAGCACGTAGTGGGTGAGGACGCCGATCCAGACGTACGCGAGGTTCCCGAAGACGACCGGGAAGGCGAGGAAGACCGCGAGCACGGGCAGGTTGTGCAGCGTCTTCCGGTGCGTGCCGAAGGCGGTGTCGACGTCGGGCAGCAGCGCCCCCAGCGTCACGGGGACGGTGACGGCGACGACCGTCCGGAGCGCCTCGACCGTCGGGGACGGTTCGAGGACGACCCCGAGCCCGATTCCCAGCAGTACGGCGTTGAGGACGTGCCCGTCCTTGTTCATCGGGCTGGCCGACGCCCGCCCGGTACAAAAACCACGCGCTCGACGTCCGCGCGTCCGGTCGCCGTCGTTCAGGCGGCCTCGACCGCCGACAGCAGGTCCGACAGCGCCCGGTCGACCGTCTTCGTCCTGACCGCCTCGCGGCCGCCGTCGAAGACGTACCGCTCGACGGAGCAGTACGAGTCGCCGGTCCCCCACGGGGCGGCGCGGGCGACGGCGACGTAGACGGTCCCGACGGGCGTGTCGTCGCTGCCGCCGCCCGGCCCCGCGACGCCGGTCGTCCCGAGCCCCCAGGCGACGCCGGCGGCGTCCCTGGCCGCCCGCGCCATCCCCTCGGCGACGGGCTCGCTGACGGCCCCCTCCGCGTCGATCACCTCCCGGGGGACGCCCAGCTCCGCCAGCTTGGCGTCGTAGCTGTAGGTGACGTACGACCGGTCGAAGTAGTCGCTGGCGCCCGGCACCGCCGTGATGCGGGCGCCGATCAGCCCGCCGGTACACGACTCGGCGGTCGCGACGAACTCCCCCCGCTCCCGGAGGGCGTCGCCGACCCGCTCTTCGATGGCCATGCCGAAACTACGGCCGGCTTCCTCTTCAACCTCCGGCCGCACGGAAGCGTCAGACCGACGTGGCTCGCGCCGTCACGGCCGGTATGGACGACTACGACCGGCCGCTGTTCTTCCACATGATGGAGTACGCGGCCGCGGCCGAACGGGACGTCGTCGACATGGTGTCCGGCAACCCGGACTGGGAGGCGCCGACGGCGATCCGGGACGGCCTGGCGGCGTACGCCGAGGCCGACGTCGAGCGGTTCCAGTACCCGCCCAGCGAGGGACTGCGCGAGCTGCGCGAGGAGATCGCCGCCCGCCGGAACGTCGACGCCGAGCGGGTGATCGTCACGAACGGCGCCGGCGAGGCCAACCACCTGGCGACGGCCTGCGCCCTCGAGGCGGCCGACGGTGACGAGGTGCTGCTCACCGACCCCGTCTACCCCTACTACCAGGGCCGGGCGAAGCTGCTGGACGCGACGCCGCGGTTCGTCGACGCCGAGCCGGACGGGACGCTCGACCCCGCGGCCGTCCGGGCGGCCGCGAGCGACGACACCGCCGTCATCGTGATCAACTCGCCGAACAACCCGACGGGCGCGGTGTACGGCCGCGAGCTGAAGCGCGAGCTCGTCGAC
>JAHENN010000319.1 GCA_018609665.1 Haloarculaceae archaeon
CCGGGCGACGACCGGCGTGACGCCGCGTGGCCGGCGGGTTGCGGTGTTTTTCATGAACGGTTTCTGCGGCGCAGTTGCGCCGCAGAAACGCTTCTATTCGATGATTTCGCCGACGGCGAAGTTGGACTTCACCTCGGAGATCTCGACCTTGACGCGCTCGCCGACCTCGCCACCGGGGACGATGATGACGTAGCCGCGCTCGACGCGGGCGATGCCGTCGCCCTGCTTGCCGAGGTCCTCGATCTCGACGTAGCGTATCTCGCCGGTCTCGACGGGCGGCTGCGGCTCGTCGCTCGGCTCGGCGTCGGTCGACCCGGTGTCGGCGCCGGCGACCAGGGCGACGCGATACGTCTCGCCGGCCGCCAGCGAGCCGGTCTCGACCTCTCGGCGGGGGACCTCGACGACGAACCGGTCGCCGTCCTCTTCGACGTCGGCGCTGAACAGACACAGGAGCTTATCTGAGATTTCCATAGAGCTTCGACCGGAGTATGCACACCCCGGGTATAGAAGCTACCGACCGTCCAATCGGGAGCCGTCGGGGCGCTTCTGCCCCTCGGAGTCGTGGACGACGACTCCGTCGGCGTCCGTCGGCCCGTAGTTGTCGCGGACCGCGATTGCCTCTTCCAGTTCGCGGACGGCGCGTTTCTTCAGCGCCGCCGCCAGCTCCTCGGCGTCCTCGCGGGCGATCTCCCGGCCGAGGCCCTCGCACTCGTGGGCGCGGACCGACCCCTCGCGGTCGACGGCCTCGCCCATCGGCTGCGCGGCGGCCGTCTCGTCGTCCAGCACGACGCTGAACGGGTAGGTCCGGCAGATGAGCGGCCGGTCGCCGTGGACGCTGCAGGCGCCGGTGCCGTCGTCGGCCTCCTCGTAGAAGGTACAGTCCCCGCAGGCGTCGGTCTGCAGCGCCCACTCGAAGGTCTCGCCCTCGGGGCCGTTTTCGCCCTCCGCGACGCCGTACGGCATCGGGCGGGCGACGTCCCGCCAGTCGTACGCCTCCTCGCCGGCGTCCTGCAGTCGACGGACCTCGTCGGGAAAGACGGTGGCGGTGTGCTCTTCGGTTCCGTCGTCGCCCTCGACGGCCTTGCAGCAGGCGCCGCACCGCGTACACTCGAAGCCGATGGCCTCGATGGCGTCGGCCAGCTCGCCGACCGACAGCTCGCGGGCGCGCTCCAGGTCGGCCTCGAGGGACACGTCGGTAGTTCCGGCCGGGCGGGCATAAGCCGTGCGCTCGTCGGAACTCAGACCGGCCCGGCGCGGGAGCCGTCCCACTCGACCCGGCCGGCCGCCTCGAGTTTGTCGAGGTGGGCCCGGACGGTGAGCCCGGCCAGGTCCCGGACGCCGGAGAGGTCCTTGTCGTAGGCGGCGTCGATGATGTCCGCGACGGTGCGGTTGCCGGCCTCGACGGCCGCCAGCACGCGCCGCTCGCGGTCGAGCCGGTGGGCGATGAGCCGCTCGCAGGTCGCCCGCGGGTCGTCGATGACGGGGCCGTGGGCGGGAAGGAGTCGGTCCGGCGCCCGGGCCAGCACGCGCCGCAGCGACGCGAGATACGCGCGCATGTCGCCCTCCGGGGAGGCGACGACGACGCTGCCGGCGGCGACCGCGAGGTCGCCGGTTACGAGCGCGTCGGGCGTCTCGAAGGCGACGTGCTCCGGCGCGTGGCCGGGTGTGTCACGCACGACGACGGGACCGCCGCCGGTCTCGATCGCGGTCCCCTCGGCGAACGTCCGGTCCGGGTCGACGCCGGTCGCCGCGCGGAACGCGTCCTCGCGGCCGCGGCGACACCAGACGGTCGCGTCGGCCGCGGCCGCGCAGTCGGCGACCCGGCCGACGTGGTCGGGATGGTGGTGGGTGACGGCCACGCTCCCGACCCGGTCGAGTGCGGCCGCAACGTGCTCGTCGGCCGCGGGCGGGTCGACCAGCAGGGCCTCGTCGTCGCCGAGGACGTAGCAGGCGGTCTCGCCGGTCGGCGCCCGGGTCGACACTTCGACGGGAATCCGCTCGACGCGCATACCGGTCGGTGGGACGACGAGGGATTAAATCGTGCGCGATCACCGTCGGTCCGACGGCCGTCGGACGGCCGTCACAGTCCCGACCCGCGTCGGGCCCGTCGGCTCACCGGACCGACCTCCGGATTCGCTCGGCGAGAATCTCGTACTGTTCCCGTCCGACGTCCTTTTCGACGTAGTCGGTGACGTCGTCGAGAATTGCCTGCTTCATCACCTCTGTGCTCCCCTGCCCGGTGTAGAGAATGAACGGCAACGCCGGATACCGGTCCCGAATCGCGCCGAGGAACTCGAGACCGTCCACGCCGGGCATCTGGTAGTCACTGACGACGCAGTCGAAACCTCCGGCGGCACCCGCCTCCCCTGCGAGACGTCTGAGCCCTTCCGAGGCCGTCGAGACAGACGTCAGTACGAACCGGTCGGACTGCTGTTTTAGAAATACCTCCGCCATCTCCAGGTCGTGCGGGTCGTCGTCAACTAGCAGTATCTCGACGCTCTCCGGCGCCTCGGACGTGGGCCCGACCTCGTCGGGGGGCAGCAGGTCTGCCCGAAGGTAGCGCCCGAACAGGTTCAGCGTCCGGAAGGACGGCATGCTGATGGTCGTCTTCCCGACCCGATCGCCACTGTCGGAGTAGAGGACCACCGCCGGGGTCGCTTCCTCCGTCGACGGACGAGTCGACCGCGTGTTGAATCTGGTCACGTCGGCCCTGGAGATGGTAACCGTCTCGCCGGTCCCCTCAGCCCGGAGCCGCACCCGCGTTCCGGTGATGTCGAGTTCGCAGTCCTGCGGACCACCCCCGTCCTCGCCGACCCGACTCCGGTGTACCGTGACGATGTGGGTCCCGGCCAGCAGCTCCCTGTAGAGAAGTCGTTGGAAATTGAACATCGTCGTCGCGTCGGCACTGATTGAGACCGTTTCACGCGCGCCACCGGAGCGGAACGCGAGCGTGACCGTCTCGGTCGATTCGCCCTCCGACCGCCGGGAGACTCCCTGTACGATGTCGAAAACGTCCGAGAGACCGATGGCTCGGTTCGTTTCGTCGACTGCCAGGACGATTCTCTCCTCGGTCAGGACGATTCGTCCGCGGAGCGGCTCCGCTTCCGTCCAGTCGCTCGACCGAACGCTTGCTTGGAAGTCGGCGACAATAGATCTCGACAACTCGTGGTACCGTTCGCCCGGGACCGACATGGATGTTCTCGTCGGGTCAGCTACTGAGTCGACCCGTCGTGGTGAGTCGATGCTGATGTCTATTATCCCGCCGGGCCGAACGCCGGTGGGATGATCTCTGGGTCGTGTATTCTGTGTGTCGGTATCGGCTCCGAGGAGCGTTCTGCGGTCGCCAGGGCGCTCGGACGATCGGGGTTCGCGGTCGAGGTTCTCTCGTCACCCGACGCCGAATCGGCGCTGTCGCGTCTCGACGAGACGGACGAGGAGATCGACTGCGTCGTCAGCGCGTACGACCTCGGAGAGACGAACGGGGTCGAACTCGCCCGAAGACGACCGAACTCCGGACGGTCGGCCGCCCCGCACGTGTTGTTCGTCGAGGACGGGTCGGAGTCTGTGGCCGCGTCGGCCCTCAACGCCGGCGTAACCGGATACGTCGAACGCGAAACCCCACAGGCCGTCGACCGACTTGCCGACCGAATCCAGCAGGCCGTCGGGCGGTCCCCGCCGGCTCCGTCCGACACCGACAGCCGTTTCGAGACCTGCCGGGCGGAGCTGCGGTGGGAACGGCGTCGGCTCGAGGAGGTTCGCCGGGTACTTTCCCACGATCTACGGAGTCCCCTGAACGTCGCGAAGGGGTACGCACAGTATCTCTCGGACGAGCAGGGAGAGTCCGACGGCGGAGACGAGAGGCACAACCCGTCTCGTGAGGTCATCGCGGCCGTCGATCGTGTCAACTCGGGTCTGGACGGATTGAACGCGTTGATTCAGCAGGGCCGTCCCGTCGAGTCGCCGGAGTCGGTCGACCTCGGGGCGGCTGCCCGCCTGGCTTGGAGACGGAGCGACACCGGACGCGCAGACTTGGAGATGCCCGAGGATGACGCTTCGCTCCCAAGGAAAGTCACGGCCGACCGCGACCGACTCGTCGGACTGCTCGGGGAACTGTACGAGAACGCGGTCGACCACGGTCCACCGGAGGTGACGGTTCGGTTCGGGACACTGTCGGATGGGTTCTACGTCTCGGACGACGGCGCCGGTATCCCGGCGTCCGAACGCGCCGATGTCTTCCGGGCAGGGACATCCGACCGCGAAGCGCGGAACGGGTTCGGACTGGCACAGGTGAGCCACATTGCCGCCGTCCACCGGTGGGATGTCTCCGTATCTGAATCGGCAAAAGGGGGCTGTCGCTTCGAGATCACCGGCGTGGCGTAGCGAGGGTCCGTTCCCGTTGCCGATTACGACCGACCCGCACGCGCCGGGTGACGTCGACCGCGTACCGCGCCGCCGCCGGCACCTCTCGGCTGGCTCGGCGTCGTGGACGAGGGGCGTCCGCCATCGCCGCAGCGTCATCTCCGGCCGCGTGGCGGCGGTCGGTCACCCCTCCAAAAAGTAGACCTGCTTGCGGGCGTCGTTGAACGAGTAGCGGGAGCCGATGAGGTCCTCCTCCTCGAGGCGGTTCAGGGCGTACCGGACGGTGCGGTCGGGCAGCAGCGACTCCTCGGCGAGCTGGCCCTGCGAGAGCGGCGAGGCACCCTCCAGCACCTTCGCGACGAGCTTCGCGCTGGGCGGCAACTCGCGGAGCCGCTCGCGGTAGTTGGGGTCCGAAAGCGGTGAGTCCTGCTGCGAGCGCTCCTCCGTGGTCGTGCTCATACGTCACGTGCACGGACCCCGGTGGTAAAGCTTCGCTACAAGTGTGTCAAAACAATACTCACACTTCCATGTATATAATGAACCCTTATACTCCGGCAGCCGACAGGTCAACCGCGGCGGCCGCCGGCCCGGCGGGACGGGGCGTCGTCGGCCGGTTCCGGCGCATCCAGCATCCTTTTGTAGGACCGCCGGGACGGACGAACTAGTGTGAAGGGACGGGAATGGTACCAGGAACACGACGTCGCCGAGGCCTACGAGGACAAGCGGTTCTCCGGCGGCGGCCGCTACATCGACCAGCGGGAGAAGGAGGCCGTCCTCGAGGCGCTCTCGCCGGTCGACGACCGGCGAATCCTGGAGGTCGCCTGCGGAACCGGACGGTTCACGGCCGCCCTCGCCGCCCGCGGGGCCGACATCGTCGGGGTCGACGTCTCCGAGGCGATGCTCGAGCAGGGCCGGGCGAAGGCGCGGGCCACGGGCGTCGAGGAGTCCATCGAGTTCATGCAGGCCGACGCCGGCGGCCTGCCGTTCCCGGACGACGGCTTCGATGCGGTGTTCGCGATGCGGTTCTTCCACCTGGCGCCCGACCCGGAGGGGTTCATGACCGAGCTCCGACGGGTCGCCAGCGAGCAGGTGTTCTTCGACACGTTCAAGCGATATTCCGCGCGGTCGGTCTACAACTGGGCGCTGCCGATGGGGTCGCGGCTCTACTCCGAGCGGGAGGTCCGGGAACTGGTCGTCGACGCCGACCTCCGGCTGGTCGACGCCAGCCACGACTTCGTCGTCCCCTACGGCTTCTACCGGCAGGTGCCCGGCTGGCTCGCCGGGCCGTTCCGGGCGCTGGACGCGACGGTCGGGCGGTCGCCCGCCGGCGGCCGGCTCGCCTCGGTCTCCTACTGGGACACCCGCGTCCCCGGCTGAGCCGACTCCGGGCGCGGGGCTTTTATCACTCGGGCGCGGAGGCGACCGC
>JAHENN010000320.1 GCA_018609665.1 Haloarculaceae archaeon
CGGAGCCGTGACCGACGACGAGAACGGAGACGAGGAGGACCTCACCATCGAGGTCGACCTCGGGGGCGCGGACGCACCGGAGGGCGACGAGGCGACGCCCGACGCCAGCGAGGCCACCCCCGACGCCGACGACGCACCCGAAGCGGAGGCCGATACTGACGACGCGACGGCCGACGCCGACGGCGCACCCGAAGCGGGGGGCGACGCCGACGACGGGGACACCGGCCAGCGACGGCCGGCGAGCATGCCGCGGGTGAGGGACGGCCCGACGGCAGACGACGGAGACGCCGGCGCCGGCGATACCTCCGGCGGCGCACCCGAAGCGGAGACCGACGACGACGACGCGGCTTCGGACGACGCCGGTACCGGCCCACGATCGCCCGCGAGCATGCCGCAGGTGAGGGACGACCCGGCGGCAGACGACGGAGACGCCGGCGCCGGCGGTGCCTCCGACGACACGTCCGCCGAAGCCGACCCGGGGGCAGCCGCCGACGAGGGCGTCGATGTCGAAGACACGACCGACGAGAAGCCAGCAGATGCGACCACGGACACGGATGCGGACGGCCTCGAGACGTCGGCCGACGACGCGGTCGCGGACGGCGTGGACGACGCCGAGGAGTCGGCGGAGCCAACCGCGGACGCCGGCACGACCGCCGACGAGTCCGCCGGGACGGCCGCGGACGCGGAGCCGGCACCGGGCGACGACACCGACGCGGCGGCGAGCCCCGGCGTCGACGACGGCGGAACGGGGCAGGCTGCCGGGGGCGACCCGGAGACGGCGACCGAAGACACGCGGGTCGGCGCGAGTCCGGGGCCAGACGACGGGGCGGACGCAGAGAGCGGCACGGAGCCGGAGTCGGCTGCGGACGCCGGCACCGGGACGGACGCCAACGACGAGACGGAGGCGGGCGTCGACGGCGACCCGGCGTTCGGCCCGGAGACGGCAGCCGAGGCCGACACGGGCGCGGAGACGGACGCCGACGGCGAGGCGGCCCGAACTCCGGAGACGGAGGCGCCGGCCCCGGACGCTGACGCGGGCCCGGCCGCCGAGACGGACCCGGAGCCGGCAGCGGCACCCGACGGCGAGACAGAGGCCGCCGCCGAGACGGAGACCCCGGACGCCGACGGCGAGGCGGGGGTCGACGAATCCGCGGCGGCGGCCGACGCGGAGCCGGACGTCGAGACAGATGCCGGGTCGGACGTCGGAGCCGCCACGGACGACGAGGCGGCGGCCGAGGCGGACGCTGCCCCGAATGCCGAGACCGAAATCGAAGCAAACACCGACGCCGACCCGGACGTCGACACCGGCCCGGATACCGATATCGGCCCGCATGCCGACGTTGACGCCGGCACGGACGCCGACGCTGGAATCGAACCCGACGCTGGAGTCGACCCCGAGGCCGACCCCGAGGTCGATACGGACGCCGAAGCCGACACGGACGCCGACGCTGACGCCGACCCCGAGGCCGACGCCGACGCAGATGCGGACGCCGAGGCTGACGACGGGGCGGCCCCGGATGCCGGCGCTGAGGCCGGCCCCGAGGCCGACGCCGACGCGGACCCGACCCCGCAGGAGCGGATGGAGCGGGCGCTGACGGCGGTCCGGCGCGAGGGGCAGAAGGCGGCGACCATCTACGCGGTCGCCGACGGGGTGGCGGCGATGCTGGCCGTCAACGTCGTGCTCGCGACGGTCGCGTCGGCGGTGCCGTACCCGACGGTGCTGTCGGCGCTGGCCGGCGTCGCCGTTCTCGGCGGGGAGTTCTGGCTCCGGACCCGGCGGTCGCTGGTCGAGCGGTTCGAGGCGGCGAATCCGGAGATCGCGGGGCCGCTGCGGACGGCCCGCGACGCGGTCGAGTCGGGCGCCGACAGCCGGATGGCCGCCCGGCTCTACGAGGAGACCCGCGACCGGCTGCAGGACGCCTCCGGCGTCGCCCTGATCAACTCCGCGCGGGTCGCCGCGACCGGAATCGTCGTCGTGGTGCTGTGTCTCGCCTCGCTGCAGGTGAGCGTCGTCGGGGTGTCGTTCCTCGGCGACGACACGACGGCGACGGTCGACGACCGGCCGGAGGCCGTCACGCCGGAGCCCGACGGCCTCCGGGAGGGCGGCGCCGTGCTGGGCGACCCCGACCCGGTCGACCGCGGCAGCGAGGACGTCACCGCCGAGGTGGAGACCAACGAGGGTGACGGCCCCGTCGAGGAGGACCGGACCTTCCCCTCGGACGACGGCGGCGGCGGCAGCACCGACGTCGAGACCCGGCAGGCGGCGTTCAGCCGCCCCGACCGCGTGGAGGACGCCGAACTCGTCCGGGAGTACAACCTCCGCATCCGCCAGGAGGAACAGACGTGACCGACGACCCCACACACATGACACAGGACGCAACCGACCCGGCCGACGACGAACAGTACGACATCGACGAGTTGCAGTCGAAGCTGCGGGACGCCCGCGAGGAACTGGACCGCCGCATCGTCGGCCAGGGCGACGTGCTCGACGGGCTGTTCGTCTGCATTCTCGCGGACGGCAACGCGCTGCTGGAGTCGAACCCCGGGCTCGGGAAGACGACGATGGTGCGCACCGTCGCCGAGGTGACCGACCTGTCCTTTTCCCGAATCCAGAACACCCCCGACCTGATGCCGTCCGACATCACCGGGACGGAGATCATCCGCGAGACGGACGCCGGCCGGGAGTTCGTCTTCGAGAAGGGCCCCATCTTCGCGAACGTGGTGCTGGCCGACGAGATTAACCGGGCGACGCCGAAGACCCAGGCGGCGCTGCTGGAGGCTATGCAGGAGCGGCAGGTGACCGCCTCCGGCGACACCTACGACCTCCCGGAGCCGTTCTTCGTGCTGGCGACGCAGAACCCCATCGACCAGTCGGGAACCTACGCGCTGCCGGAAGCGCAGACCGACCGCTTCATGATGAAGCTGCTGGTCGACTACCCCGGCCGCGACCAGGAGGAGGAGATCGTCGACCTCTACACGGAGGGCAGCGAGACGGTGCCGGTCGAGCGGGTGCTCACCCGCGAGGAGATCCGCGCCGCCCAGCGGCTCGTCCGGGACGTCCCCATCGCCGAGGACATCCGCGAGCGGGCCGTCGACCTGGTCCGGCGGACCCGCGAGGCCGAGGAAATCGAGTTCGGCGCCAGCCCGCGGGCGAGCATGGCGCTGGTGTCGACCGCCAAGGCCCGGGCGTTCCTCGAGGGCCGCTCGCACGTCGCCGAGGAGGACATCGAGGCGCTGGCGGCGCCCGTCCTCCGGCACCGCATCATCCTCGACTTCCGCTCGGAGCGGGAGGGAACCACCGCCGACGACGTCATCGCGTCGCTGCTGGAGTGACGATGGACGCACCGGACGGAGGGACCGGCCGCGCGACGGGCCGACGACCGCGGCGCCACGACGGAGGGCGGCCGTGACCATCGACCCCGACTTCCTCGACGAGCTGGGCCGGTTCGGGGCGGTGCTGGACCGCCAGGCGGCGGCGCTGCGGCAGGGCGACCAGGAGTCGCCGCGCGTCGGCGAGGGGCTGACGTTCAGCGACTACCGCCGCTACACGCCCGGCGACGACACCCGGCTCATCGACTGGAAGCTGTTCGCCCGCACCGAGGAGTACTTCATCAAGGAGTTCGAGGAGGAGCGCAGCCTCACCGTCCACCTGCTCGTCGACGCCAGCGGGTCGATGGACTACGGCGAGGCCGCCACGCAGAAGTTCGAGTACGCCGCCAAGCTGGCGCTGGGGTTCGGCTACCTCACCGCCGAGAACAACGACCAGTACCGCATCCACACGTTCCGGGAGGTCGCCGACCGGCTCGACGCCGGCCGCTCGAACCGCGGGGAACTGCTTTCGGTCATCGACCAGCTGAACGCGACCGACCCGTCGGGGGAGACGGCCGTCGACGAGGTGCTGTCGGCCCACGCCGAGCGGATCCGCTCGCGGTCGCTGGTCGTCGTGTTCAGCGACTTCCTCGCCGACCCCGAGACCATCGAGGACGGCGTCGCCGCCCTCACCCGCAAGGACGTCGACGTACTGCTGGTCCGGGTCGTCGCGCCGGCCGAGCGGGACCCGCCGGTCGCCGGCGACACGCTGTTCGACGACCCGGAGAGCGACGCGACCAAGCGGTCGTACTTCAGCGAGGGGCTGGCGGCCCAGTACCGGCGCCGGCTGGACGGCCACGTCGAGGCCGTCTCCCAGCGGGTGACCGCCCTCGGCGCCGACCACGTCCTCGTCGAGACCGACGCCGACTACTTCGACGCCTTCGCCAGCGTCTGGCTCGCGTAGCGGTCCCCGGTCGGGACGGCGGCCGCCCCCGAGCGACGTCGGCACCGGCGACCGGAACCGTCGCGCCGGCGCGGGTGATATAAACCCCCTGTGTATGGTGGGTCGGAATACGCACCGCTGCGGCGGCTTCGTGCGCGTATGACGGACACGCTGTCAGGACGCGAGCACAGAGGGGAGCCGACGGACGCGTCGCTCGAGTGGGTGGAGACGCCCGCCGTCGACGCGGAGGCGGCGCTGTCGGCGCTGGACGACGCCGGCTGCCGGCGGCTGCTCCGGGCGGCCGGGGAGCCGCACACCGCCGGCGAACTCATCGAGGCGTGTCCCATCCCCCGCTCGACGGCCTACCGGAAGATCGACCTCCTGACGGAAGCGGGGCTGTTCGAGGAGGAAATCCGCATCAGGTCCGACGGCAAACACGCAAGCGGGTACTGCCGGGCGGTCGACGAGCTCACCGTCTCGCTGTCGGCCGACGAGGTCGAGGCCGGCGCCGGCCGGTCGAGGGCGCTCGGCGACTGAGCCGGGCCGGGGGGGCCGAGACGACCCGATGCGGGCCGCCGCACTCGACCGCCGGACCGGCATCACCGGCTATTTGTTTCATCCCCGTCGGCACTCGTATCATCGGCCTCGGCCCGCGCAACGTCATGGAAGACGACGCTACACCCGAGGACGGACGGTTCGACGACGCACCGATTTCCGGGCGGCGTTCGCCGACGCCGGCGGCACCGTCGCCGGCCGCACCGAGGGACGGGTCGGCGCCGGCTCCATCACCCGCGACGACGACACCGGCGTCCACGTCATCGGCGGGCTGCTGCCGCCGCCGGAGCAGACCAACCTCCACCCGTTCGGGCTGCTCGACTACGCCGTCGCGTTCGTGGGCCACGTCATGCTGACGAACGCGCTGGGCTTCGAGCAGGTTCGCCGCGTCGACGGCGAGGTCGTCGAGCGGTTCGACCGCGGCGAGTAGGTCAGGCCGGCTCGAAGACGAGCACGCGGTCACCGGTCGTCTCCGTGCGGCCGACGGCCAGCGCGACCGACCGGCCGACGTCGACGTCCTCGTGGTCGATACCGCGGAGCTGGCCGGTGACGTTGACCGGGCCGAAGTCGACGACGGCGACGACGTAGGGGACGTCGTCGGCGAAGTCGGGTGCCGCGACGTTGACGAGGGTGTGGGTGAGCACCTCGCCGGTCGCCGGGAGGGGCCGCTGCTCGAGGTCGGCGGCGCCGGTTTCGGGGTCGACCCGCCGCGGCGGGAGCCAGCCGCCCGTCTCGCCGGCCAGGTAGAACGGCTCGCCGGCCTCGACCGCGTCGAGGAAGTCGTCGTAGCCGGCGTCGCGGGCGGTCACGCGACCACCCCCGGACCGCGGGTCCGGCGTCGTTGCACTCGCTCGCCTCGCTCGCTCATGCAACCACCTCCGGACGAATCCGGCGTCGTCGCGTTCGCTCGATGCGCTCGCTCACGCGACCACCTCCAGGACGGTGACGACGCAACTGGCGACCGTGCCGCCGGCGTTGTGCGCGACGCCGACCTCGGCGTCGGAGACGGCGTCGCTGTTGACGTGGTCGCCGCGGAGCAGCTTCGTCAGCTCCGAGAGCTGGCCGCAGCCGGTCGCGCCGACGGGGTGGCCCTTGGCCTTCAGCCCGCCGGAGAGGTTCACCGGCAACTCGCCGTCGGCGGTCGTCTCGCCGTCTCTCGCCGCCGCCATCGCCTCGCCGTGGTCGTAGAAGCCCAGCGCCTCGAGCGCCAGCACCTCCGCGATCGTGAAACAGTCGTGGACCTCGGCGACGTCGACGTCGTCGGGGCCGACGCCGGCGTCGGCGTAGGCGGTCTCGGCGGCCCGCTCGGCGGCCGGCGTCCGGGTCATCGAGGCGCGGTCGCCCAGCGCCATGTGGTCGCTTCCCTGGCCGGTCCCGGCGACGGCGACCGGCGCCTCGAGGTCGTGCTCGGCGGCGAAGGACTCGCTGACGAGGACGGCCGCGCTGCCGCCGTCGCTCATCGGCGAGCAGTCGTACAGCCCGAACGGCGAGCAGACCGCCGGCGCTGCCAGGACGTCGTCGACGTCGATGGCGCGCTGGAACTGCGCGAGATCGTTGTCGACGGCGTTGGCGTGGTTCTTCACCGCGACGTGGGCCAGGTCCTCGCGGCTGCCGCCGTGTTCGTGGAAGTAGCGGGTCGTCATCAGCGAGTAGGCACCGGGGAAGGTGACGCCCTGTGCGACCTCCCAGAGGGCGTCGGCGGCGGCCGCGAGGCCGGCCGTCCCCTCGGGCGTGGAGACGTGGGTCATCCGCTCGGCGCCGCCGACCAGAACGACGTCCGCGGCGCCGCTGCGGAC
>JAHENN010000321.1 GCA_018609665.1 Haloarculaceae archaeon
CGCGACTCGACCACCGACTCGATTCGTTCGTGCTGCCACCCGTCCGCGTCCTCGACCCACAGTTTCGTCTCGGGGTGGAAGCAGTTCCGCCGTTTCGCGGCGTGGAAGTACGGATGCGCGTACCCGACGGCCGCGGAGGTGAACCCGACCACCCGGCCGACGACGGCGGCGGAGGTGTGCGGCGCCATCCCGAAGACGAGTTCGCCGACCAGATCGTCGCGGTCGTCGACCTCGTAGAACGGCTCCATGCCGTAGTACGATTCGAGGAGGTCGTCGACGAAGTCGGCGGTCCGGAGCATGTGTTCGGCGGCGCCGTCCGACAGCACGACATCCTGGACGCGCAGCTCGACGAGCTGGTCGTCGTGGACGAGGGGGTCGCCGTGGACGTCGGTCTCGTAGCCGAGCGCCCGCAGCCGGTCGGCGGAGACGTCCAGTTCGGCGGGCCGGACCGACGTGACCGGCAGGTCGGTCATGTCGTAGCGGACGGTGCCGTCCTTGAACGCCGAGACGCCGTGTTTGGCCCGGAGGACGCCCTTCTCGACCGGTTCGGGGACTTTTGCCGCCGAGGTGAGCCCCTTGACACCCTTCACGATGTCGAAGGCGTTCTCCCGCTCGCCGACGTTCTCGAGCGCCGAGCGGTACTCCTCGTCGACGTCGATGGTCTTCGTCCGGACGGCGTCGGCCTCCCGGTCGCAGCGGGGGCAGACGGCCCGGCCGGACTCGTCGGGCTCGACGTCGACGTCGCAGTCCCGGCAGACGTAGTGGGCATCGGTGACGGCGCCGCAGTCCGGACAGCGCGCACGGTGGGTGTCGGCGCCGCAGTCCGGACAGCGGCGCCGGCCGACCTGCACCTCGACGAGGCCGGGGGTGTCCTGCATCGACTCGGCGTGCTTGCCGGCGGCGGCGACGTCCCGCTGGGAGCCGCCGGCCTCGCCGATGGGAAACAGCGTGTGGACGGCCGGCGACAGCTCCCGCTCCTCGGACTTCTCCGGGCGGCCCATCCGGCAGCCGACGCGCGTCGGCGCCCGCTCCCGGACCTCGAACGGCGCCACCTCGTTGACCGCCCGGACGGCGTTGTCGCCGCCGTCCCACCCGCGGGCCTCGGCGGAGAGGCCCGCGAGGCTCCAAGGCTTCCGCAGGTCGTCCGTGAGGCCGAGCGACCGCACCAGCGGCACGGCGTCGGGCACCGTCAGCGTCTCCTCGCCCTGGGTGTGCTCGACCAGCAGCACCTCCAGCGCCTCCCGGACGGGGTCGGTGTTCGGGAGGACGAGGGTGCGCTCGGCGGGAGCGTCGTCGGGCGTTTCGCGGCTCGCGGGTCGTTCCTCCCCGCTCGCTCCGTCCGAGGCCTCCCGCCGGTCGGCCTCGCGGCTCGCGGCTCCGACGTCGCCGCTCGCTAGCTCCGAGGGCTCGCTTCGCTCGCCCTCGCGGGCTCCATCCGCCTCCGCCCACCGCCCCTCGCTCGCGGCGGTCGCCAGCGCGTCGAACCGCTCGACGTCGAGGTCGTGCCACAGGTAGGTGTACTCGGGGTGCAGCGGGACGTCGTACTCCTCGGTCCACGCCAGCGCCCGCGCCGCGGTCGGGTGTTCGAGGTTGACCCGGGGAGAGTCCTCGAGTGCTTGGACGTCGCCGCCGGCCGCGGCGAGGTCCTGCTTCCACCACTCGGGGGCGTAGGCGGCCGGCGACAGCGGCTGGTTGTTCTCGACGAACTCGCCGTAGTTGACGAGGTACTCGCCCAGGTCGAGGATGGCCTCGACGCCGTTCCTGATTTCGAGGGCCTCCGCGGGGTCGTTGACCCGGCGGACGTCCCCGTTGGCGAGCCGGACCGTCGGCCCCTCGATGGAGTCGACGGGGACGATACCGGCCGCCTTCCCCGGCCGCTCGGTCTTGATCTGGGTGCCCGTCGCCAGGAAGTCGTCGATGATGTGCATCGTCGCCGGGTGGATGCCGGCCGTCGCGAAGCCGTGGTTCCGGGCGCGGCCGTACCGGAGCCGGAAGCCGCCCGTCTCCGACGGGTGGCCGAACACCGGCCGGCCGGCGATGAGGTCCCGGAGGAACTTCTTCGAGGGCTCGGGCCGCGGCGGGCCGTCCGTCGTGTTCTTGACGGCGTCGTCGGCCGCCGTCTCGTCGGCCGCCGCCGCTTCGTCGTCGTCGGCTGCCGCCGCTTCGTCGTCGTCGGCCGCCGCTTCGTCGGCGTAGTTGCCGTCGATGAGGTCCTGGAGCCAGGGCCAGTCGACCTCGTCCAGTTGCCTGGTGTAGCGCTGGATCTTCGGCGCCTTCTGGGCGATGCCCTCGCCCAGCACGAGACACATCCCGCCGCGGGCGTTGTTGGTGTCGACCCGCTCGAGGTCGCGGAACCCCGACACCTCCTCGTCGCCCGTCGCCTCCCCGTCGAGCATGATGGGCAGGTGCCGGGCGATGAACTTCGCCTCGGCGTCCTTCGGGGTGTACTGGAGGCCGGTCTCGTCGTCGTACAGCGACAGCTCCTCGGCGTAGCGCTCGACCTCCGACTCGCGGGGCTGGAACTCGTCGATGCCGACCAGCGTCCGGGTGTAGTCGGCGACCAGCACCGACAGCGCCTGGGCGGTGCCGCCCGCCGACCGGATGGGGCCGGCGTAGTAGATGTTGACGAACTCGGTGCCGTCGTCGTTCTCCAGCAGTTCGACCCGGTCGATCCCCTCGATGGGGGCGGCGACGACCCCCTCCGTCAGCAGCGCGACGGCGGTCCGGACGGCGCCCTCGACCTTGCCGGCGCGCCCCTCGTAGTCGCCGACGCTCCCGTCGGCGAAGTCCGCCGCCAGCTCCAGGGCGGCCTCCTCCCGGGAGAGCTCTGGGTCGGCCTCCATCTCCCGGACCCGCTCGGCGACGCCGTCGATGCCGAGGATGTTCTCCACCCGGTCGGCCATGTCCTTGGCGATGGGAATCTCGACGTCGGCCGTCGGGTCGCCGCCGCACTCGCGGGCCTCGCGGGCGACGCCGAGCGCCTCCTCGAGGCCGGACTCGAGCCGCTCGAAGTACCGCTCGTCGTCGTCGCGCATCACAGCGGCCAGAGGTCGAGGTCGGTCACGTCGTCGTGCTCCCGCTCGAGGCGCGCGTCGAACTCCCGGAGGTACAGCTCGCCGGCGAACGTCGTCGCCGATTCGAGGTGGCCGCCGACGGCGGAGCCGTCCGCCCGCGAGAGGGTGACGTGCGTGTGGGCGAACCGCTCGCCCTCCAGGTGGGAGATGTTCCCGACCGCCGCCGTCACCTCGAACGGCTCGTCGAACTCGTCGGGGTGGTACTCCTGGTCGTCCTGGTCGTAGAAGTACAGCGTCGCGTCCTTGACCGCGCCGAGCCCGAAGAAGACGGCGGCGTCGATTCCCTCGGCGTCGGCGAAGGCCTCGATCTGTCCGCGCCAGTCCTGGCCGTGTTCGAGGCGGGCGACGTACTCCCGGCCGCCCTCGACGCGCTGGTAATCCATGCGGAGTGCCACGGCGGGGGCGGGCAAAAACCGTTCGCCCGCCGGTCAGTCGTCGGCGACCGCGGTCGCGCCGCCGGTGTCGAACCGCTCGACGCGCTCGGCGAGGCGGTCGGTTTCGGCCGCCAGCGACCCCACCTTCTCGAGGACGTCGTCGACGGTCTCGGCCTGCTCGTCGGTGGCCGTGACCGCCTCGGCGGCGCTGTCGGCGGTGTCGCCGGCCAGGTCGTCGACCTCCTCCATCATCGCGACGACCTCCTCGGTGGAGGCCGCCTGGTCGTCAGTCGCCCGGTTGATGTTCTGGATGCCCTCGTTGGCCTCCTCGACCATCTCGATGGCCTCCTGGAGGGCCGTCGCCCCCTCCCGGACCGCCTCGAGGCCGGCGGCGACGCCCTCGCGGCTCGCTTCCATCCGCTCGGCGACGTCGGTCGTCGACGCCCGGACCTCGTCGGTGATGCTGTCGACCTCGTCGGTCTTCCGGGAGGTCTCCTCGGCCAGCGACTTCACCTCGTCGGCGACGACGGCGAACCCCTCCGAGCCGCCACCGCCGCCGTCGGCGCCGGCGCGGGCCGCCTCGATGTTGGCGTTCAGCGCCAGGATGTTCGTCTGCTCGGCGATGTCGTCGATGAGCTCGACCACGTCCGTGATGCGGTCGACGCTTTCCTCGAGGCTGTCGACCTCCTCGGCGGCGGCCTCGATGCGCGTCTCGACGGCCTCCATCTCCTCGACGGCCTCGTCGACGCGGTCGGTCACGTCGCGGCCGATGTCGGCCGCCTCCTGGGACTTCGAGGCGACCTCGTCCGTCGAGGAGGCGACCTCCTCGATGGCCGCCGACAGGTCGGTCAGCTCGTCGGTGGCGTCCTGGATGGTCTCGTTCTGGGCGTCGGCGTTCTCCGAGACGGCGTCGGCGCGCTGCTCGATGCGCTCGCCGCGGTCGCCGACGGCGTCGGCGGCGTCGCCGACCTCCTCGATGGCCTCCGACACCGACCCCGCGAAGGTCCGGGTGTCGGCGAACGTCGCCTCGACGTCGTCCAGCATCTCGTTGAACGACCGGGCGATGTCCGCCATCGCCTCGTTGTCCGTCGCCGGCTCCATCCGCTCGGTGAGGTCGCCGTCGGCGACCCGCTGCATGGTCGCCTGGTAGCGCTCGGCCTGGGCCTCCAGGCGGTCGTTCATCTCCTCCAGCTCCTCGATGAGGGCCTGCTGTTCGGCCTCGGCGGCCTCGAAGTCCTCGCCGAGGGAGGCGGCCATCCGCTCGAAGGCGCCGAACAGCTCGCCCACCTCGTCGATCCGGTCGTAGTCGAACTCGATGTCGTACTCGCCGTCGTCGACGCGGGCGACCTTCCCGCGCATCTCGTCGATGGCGCGGTACATCTCGCAGTACGACAGGAAGCCGGTCGAGACCGTCGTCACCGCGATGAACGCCGCCGCGGCGGCCACGCTGTCGAACAGCACCACGGACGCGGCCGGCGCGACGACGATGGGGAGGGCGGCCATGACGACGAGCCGGCGGCCGAAGTCGCGCCGCAGCGGCGCCGGCATCGTCGGTTCGAGCCGGTTCATCGGCAGCGCTCCGATCCGGATGAGCAGCCGGCCGACGGACCCGGTGTCGTTCGTTGCCATACGAATCGTATCCGACCGTCGAAAGTAAAGCACGACGGACGGCTCACGAGGTGTGTCGACCGCTGTCCGGTGCCGTCGCTACCGGGCGCGACGAACGAGAAGAGTCCCGACCCCCGCTATCGCCACTCGGCGGTGACGGTCGCGTCCGTCGGCATCGACAGCCAGGCGTCGTCGCGGCAGAGCTCCGCGATTATGAGCCGCTCGCCGTCGGCGTGGCTGTCGACGGACGCCATGACCTCGCAGTCGGAATCCGAAGCCGAAGTGGCCGTATCCTGTGCCATACGTGTGCATAGTTGACACCGAGTATTTAACGCTGACGATGTGACACCGTGTCATACCGGGGTTTGCCGCCCAGTTTATATGAGCGAGCCTACGCGAACGAGCAGGTCAGGTGAACTCGTAGACGGTCAGCTCCAGCGTGTCGAGGTCCAGTACCGGCGCGAAGCCGGCGTCGGGGTCGATGTTGACGCTCCGCTGGAAGTCGGTCTGGGCCTGCCAGCAGCCGGAGTTCACCGCCAGCACGTTCCGGTACTTCCCCCACCCGAGCTTGTGGACGTGGCCGGTGTGGAAGACGTCCGGCACCTCGTCGACCACGAGGTAGTCGCGGTCCTCCGGCGCGATGCGGGTGTGGCCGCCGAACTGCGGGGCGACGTGGCGCTTCTTCAGCAGCTGGTACATCGCCTTCTGGGGGTCGTCGTAGCTGGCCTTCTCCTCGGGGAGTTCGGCGATGACCTCGTCGAGGGAGACGCCGTGGTACATCAGCACCGAGACGCCCTCGACGGTGACGACGGCCGGGTTCGAGACGATCCGGGCGTCGTGGGCCGACATGATCTCCCGCAGCTCCTCGTCGAAGCCCGGCTGCGGCTCCGCCAGCCGGACGGCGTCGTGGTTGCCCGGGATCATCACCACCTCCATGTCGCCGGGCACCGACTTCAGCCGCTCGGAGAAGGCCTCGTACTGCTCGAAGATGTCGACGACGTCCAGCTCCTCGTCCTGGCCGGGGTAGACGCCGACGCCCTCGACCATGTCGCCGGCGATCAGCAGGTACTCGACCCGCTCGGCGGCGTCGGAGTGGAGCCAGTCGGCGAACCGCTCCCAGGCGTCGGCCATGAACTCCTGGCTGCCGACGTGGACGTCGCTGACGAGCGCCGCTTGGACCGGCCGGTCGGCCGTCGAGGGCTCGAACGTCCGCGGGACGTTCGGGAAGTGGATGTCGTCGACGAAGAGGATGCTGCCGTCGTCCGACAGCGACCCCTCGACCGCGACCACCTCGTCGTGGAGCAGCTCCTCGACCACGCCGGCGACCGGCCGGTCTTTTATGACGAGACAGGGGAAGACGCCGGTGGTGTCCTCGAGGTCGACGATCCAGTGGCCGGAGGTCGTCGAGCTGACGTCGTCGACCATGCCGACCATGGCGGCGTCGCCGCCGCCAGGGCTCGCCGCCAGGGCGTCGGCGCTGCGGTGGGTGACCCGGCCCTTCAGCTGGCCGGCGAGCCGCTCGTAGCGGTCCCGGAACGTCGTGACGAAGTCGTCGTACTCGCCGGTGCCGGTCGAGCGCCCGGTCATGTCGTTGTCGACGGAGAGCCGCCGCGGCCCGCCGGGGCCCGACCCCTCCGTTTCAACTGCAGCTCTCCCGCCGTCCGTGTCGCGTTCGCCGGGGGGCGTTCCAGTCGAAACGGAGGGGTCAGACTCCGGCGAGCCGCCGCTGGATTCTGTCCCGTCGCCAGCGGCGGCGCCCGCCCCGGCGCGGCCGCCGCGCTCTCCGCGGTCGAGGGCGGCCCTGACGTCCGCGCCCGACAGCTTCAGTTCGTCGTCCGGGGTCGCCTCGACGGCCGTCACCAGCGCCGCTTCCGGGTTCTCGGCGCCCGCCAGCAGCGTTATCGCCTCCCGGTCGGCGGTGTAGCCGTGGCTGGCGAGCTCGCGGGCGATGCGGGCCGGCTCCTCCCGTGGCACACCCGAGCGTCGCCGCCGCCGAGGAAAAGCATAGCGGACCCAGAACGTTGAAATCGGGGCGGGCGCAACGTCGTCGCAATGAGCGACGCAGGGGACGGGGACGATGGCCCGTCCGGAATCGTCGGCTGGGCGAAGTGGTTCTGGACGACCGACCGGGAGGCGGTCCTCTACGTCCGCGACGTGGTGACGAGCGTCGGCGCGGTGCTGGCCGTCGGGCTGCTGCTCTTCGCGGTCAGCGGCATCTGGCCGCCGATGGTCGCCGTCGAGTCCGGCAGCATGGAGCCCAACATGGAGCGCGGCGACCTGGTCTTCGTCGTCAGCGAGGAGCGGTTCGTCCCCGAGGCGGCCCCGACCCACGACGGCGAGTCGACGGGCGTCATTCCCGCCGACCGCGCCGCGGAGGTGGGCCACAGCGAGTTCGACCGCCGCGGCGACGTCATCGTCTACCGGCCCGACGGGTCGACCCGACGGACGCCCGTCATCCACCGGGCGATGCTGTGGGTTGAGGAGGGCGAAGACTGGTACGACCGCGCCGACCCCGACGCGGTCGGCAACGCCGACGGCTGCGAGTCGCTGCGGTTCTGCCCGGCGCCGCACGCCGGCTTCATCACGAAGGGCGACAACGACGCGACGAACGCCAACTACGACCAGGTGACGTCGCTGTCGGCGCCCGTCCGGCCGTCGTGGGTCGTCGGAACGGCGGAGCTGCGGGTGCCGTACCTCGGCAACATCCGGCTGCTGTTCTCGCGGCTGTCGCCGGCCGCGGGTGAAGAGCTGGCACCGTCCATCGCGGCCGCCGACCCCGCACCCGCCCCGCCCGCCACGGCGACGACCCCGCAGGCCGGTCCGGCCCCGGCCCGGGCGGCGGTATGAGCGCGCTCAGTCCTCCTCGCGGTTCCGCTTGACCGGCACGACGACCGTCTGGACGATGTCGCCCTCCTGGATGTCCAGCGCCTCGCGCTCGGCGTCGGGCACGGAGATGCGGCCGCCGCTCTGTATGCGCGTCTTGAACGTCGCCATCTGCGTCATGGCGCCCATCTGGTCGGAGATGTCCCCGAGGTCCGGCGTGCCGCCGCCGGTGCCCAGCAGGAGCTGCTGGAGCGCCTCCTGCTGCTGTCTGGTCGCCTGCTCGGAGACGTTCTGGATGTTCTTCAGGAGGTTCGGTGGCCACATCAGCCCGTCCTCGTCGTCGTCCGTCATGCCGCCGTCTCGGGGGCGTCGAGCAATAAGGGTTCCCATGGAGACCACCTGACG